>NZ_JBXKIW010000018.1:0-24889 GCF_056995035.1 Romboutsia sp.
ACACCATCGCGGGGTGGAGCAGTTGGCAGCTCGTTGGGCTCATAACCCAAAGGTCGTAGGTTCGAGTCCTACCTCCGCAACCATTATAAATGGCCCATTGGTCAAGCGGTCAAGACACCGCCCTTTCACGGCGGTAACAGGGGTTCGATTCCCCTATGGGTCACCAAAAAAAATAAATACGCGGGTGTAGCTCAATGGTAGAGTTCTGGCCTTCCAAGCCAGCTGTGAGGGTTCGATCCCCTTCACCCGCTCCAAAACAAAATAAAGATTATGTGGTTATAATAGCAAAGAGGATACACCTGTTCCCATTCCGAACACAGAAGTTAAGCTCTTTAGCGCTGATGGTACTTGGTGGGCAACTGCCTGGGAGAGTAAGACATAGCCACGTAGTCTTTTTTTTATGTCTAAAAATATATTTATACTTCTAAATTTACAAAATTTGCATATAGAGGTATACTATAAATAGTAAATATAATAAAACTTAAAAATAGTTTGGAGGTAATCATGGATATAGGGGTTGTAGGAGTGAATCATAATTTAGCTCCAATCAGTATAAGAGAGGGAGTATCTTTTACAGATTTACAAAAAATAGAGGCTATAAATTATCTACTAGATAAAGAAATAGAGGAAATAGTTATACTATCTACTTGCAATAGAAGTGAGATATATATCCAATCCCCAAATATTGAAGAAAAAGTAAAAGTAGTAGAGGATTTTTATGAAAGTTTCTTTAATTCTTCTGGTGTAAAAAAATATTTATTTTCAAAAACTAATAGAGAGGCTATAGAACATATCTATAACGTTACAGCTGGACTAGATTCTATAGTATTAGGAGAGGATCAAATATTAGGACAAGTAAAGGATGCGCATAACTTTTCTATGCAATTAGGAGCTAGTAGAAAAGGATTCAATAAACTATTTAGAGAAGCAATAACTACATCAAAGGATATAAAGAATACCACAAAAATATCACAACAACCATTGTCTATAAGCTATATTGGGGTAAAGTTTTTAGAAGAAAAGATAGGTAGTTTAGAGGGGAAAAATGCTTTAGTTATAGGAATAGGGAAAATGAGCAAGTTAACGATGACACATTTAGAAGAAGAAAAGGTTAATACTATATATGTATCAAATCGTAGCCACGGCAAGATAAAAGAAATACAACATGAATATAAAAATATTGTTCCAATAGAATATGATGATAGATATAAGGTACTTAATGATGTAGACATAGTAATAAGTGCAACGGCTTCTCCACATATAGTAGTAAAATATGAGGATATGCCTAAAATTGAAAATAAGGTTTACATGATGGATATAGCTCTTCCAAGAGATATAGATCCAAGAATAAATGATTTGGAAAATGTTGAAGTTTATGATATAGATAATCTAAAAGAAATACATGATAAAAATGATAAAAAGAGAAAAGAATTAGCTAACATAGGTTATAAAATGATAGATAGTAGTATCAATGAGTTTATGGAATGGGTTGATTCAACGCAGATAGACCCGACGATAGAATCATTAAATGATAAGTGCTTAGAGATAAGAGAAGATACTCTAGACTACATATTTAGAAAACTTGATCTAGACAATAGAGAAAAGAAAATTATAGATAAAATGATGACATCTGCACTAAAAAGGCTTATAAGAGAACCAATAATTAATTTAAAACAAACAAAAGATAAAGGTAAACGAGAAGAGTATATAAAATTAGTTGAAGAACTATTTGAACTTTAGACCTTAGGAGGTATTATATATGAAAAATGAAAAATCACTGAAAATATATGAAGAAGCAATAGAGTATATACCTGGAGGAGTTAATAGTCCAGTTAGAGCATTTAAGTCAGTAGGCTTAAACCCAATTTTTATAGACAGAGCTCATGGAAGTAGAATATATGATGTAGATGGAAATGAATATATAGATTATATTTGTTCTTGGGGTCCACTTATGTTAGGACATAGCCCAAAAGAAATAGTTGAAGGAATTGAAGAAATAGTAGCAAGAGGAACAAGTTATGGAGTTCCTACAGCTATAGAAGTAGATATGGCAAAGATTATAGTAGAAGCATATCCTGCTATAGATCAAGTTCGTATGGTTAACTCTGGAACTGAAGCAACAATGAGTGCATTAAGAGTAGCTAGAGCATATACAAATAGAAATAAAATTTTAAAGTTTGAGGGATGTTACCATGGTCATTCAGATGCACTATTAGTTAAATCAGGATCTGGAACAATTACATATGGAGTACCAACAAGCCCTGGAGTTCCAGACGATGTTGTAAAAGATACATTAGTATGTAGATATAATGATTTAGATGCAGTAAGAGAAATATTTAAGGAACAAGGACATGAGATTGCTGCAATAATAGTAGAAACAGTAGCAGGAAACATGGGTGTAGTTCCTGGAACACAAGAATTCTTACAGTTATTAAGAGATATAACAAAAGAATATGAAACTGTTTTAATATTTGATGAAGTAATAACTGGATTTAGATTAAATTACAGTAGTTCAGTGGGGTACTTTGGAATAAAACCAGACATGGTTTGTTTTGGTAAGATAATCGGTGCAGGACTTCCTGTTGGTGCTTATGGAGGAACTAAAGAAATAATGAGTATGGTATCTCCTGTAGGACCCGTTTACCAAGCAGGAACATTATCAGGAAATCCATTAGCTATGTACATGGGGAAAAAGAACTTAGAAATATTAAGAGATAATCCACAAATATATATAGAATTAGAACAAAAGGCTATAAGATTAGAGCAAGGACTAAAATCTAATGTAGAAAAATTAGGATTAAATTATACTGTAAATAGAGCTGGTTCATTAGTTTGTTTATTCTTTGCAGAAGGTCCTATAAATAATTATGATGATGTAACAAAGTGCGATGTAGCTAAGTTTAATAAATATTTTGCAGAATTATTAAAGAGAGGTATTCTTTTAGCACCAACGCAGTTTGAAGCTATGTTCTTATCAAATGCTCATACAAATGAAGATATAGATGTTACTATAAAAGCTAGCTATGAGGCTTTAAAAATAGCACATAATCTTTAATATTATAAAAAAATAAATTTATTGTCGATTTTAATATAAATATTAAAGGATAAACAAGTAAAATGTAGAATAATTCTTATAAGACATTTTATGCATTTATCAAAATTTATATAAACAATAGACAAGGCAAATAAGATTTAAAGAATAATACCTAGCCTTTTGGGCTAGGTAAATTATTTTACGCACAAGTATTAAGGGGGAAAAGAAATGAATTTATTAGAAAATATATGTAAAAATATATATTCTTTAGATGAGACTTGTATTAGCCAAGCTAAACAAAGACTAGACAGACTTATAAAGCCTACAGGTAGTCTTGGTAAGATGGAAGATATTTGTATGCAATTAGCAGGTATATATCAAAATAAAGAATTTGATACATCTAAAAAAGCAATTATAGCTTTTGCTGGAGATCACGGAGTTTATGAGGAAGGTGTAGCACCAGATCCACAAAATATAACACAACTTCAATTCCCTAATTTTTCCAAAGGATTATGTGGAGTTGGAGTAATAAGTAAGTTTGTAGGTGCTGATGTAGTGGCTGTAGATGTTGGTATAAATTGTGACCATAAACTAGAGGGTGTATTAGATTATAAAATCAGAAAAGGTACATCAAATATGGCTAAAGGGCCTGCTATGACTAGAGAAGAAGCTATAAAATGTTTAGAAATAGGTATAGAAATATCTGAAGAATGTATAGAAAAAGGATACAAACTTATAGGTATTGGAGAAATGGGTATATGTAATACAACGCCAAGTAGTGCCATAATATCTGTAATATGTGGTTGTGATCCTTTAGATGTAACTGGAATAGGGGCAGGGCTGAAGAAAGAAAAGATACAGCATAAAGCAAATACAATAAGAAATGCTATAGAATTAAATAAACCAAATCCGCAAGATGCAGTAGATATATTATCTAAAGTTGGTGGATTTGAAATAGGTGCTATGGCAGGCGTTATATTAGGATGTAGTGCAAATAAAATACCAGTTGTTTTAGATGGATTTATATCTTATGCAGCAGCATTATTAGCATATAAATTAAATCCTAAAACTAGAGAATATATGATAGCATCTCATGCATCATCAGAACCAGGAACAGAAAAAGCATTAGAAATAATAAAATTAAGTCCTGTGTTAAATATGGATATGAGACTAGGTGAAGGTAGTGGAGCAGCTTTAGCATTCAATATTATAGAAGCAGCTAATTATACATATAAAAATATGGCTACATTTGATGAAGTAGAATGGGTAGATAACAGTTTAAGATAGGAGAAGAAAAATGAGCAAAGTTATATTAGTAACAGGTGGAGCGAGATCTGGTAAAAGTAATTTTGCAGAACAATTATGCATAGATAGAAATGATAGCACTGCTTATATAGCAACATCAATACCTTTTGATGATGAAATGAAACACAGAGTAAAAAAACATAAAGAAAGTAGACCACAAAATTGGAAGACTTACGAAATATATAAAGATATATATTCTATAGTTGAAAAAATATCTAATAATCATAAAACTGTAATATTGGATTGTGTTACACTTTTAGTTAATAATTTGATGTTCACATATGATTTAGATATAGATAAAGCAACACAAGATGAAATAAATGAATTAGAACTATACATAAAAGACCAAGCTAATAAGTTAATTGATGAGATAAGAAAAACAAATTTATATTTTATTGCAGTAACTAACGAATTAGGTATGGGAATAGTTCCAGCTAATAAACTTAGTAGAGTATATACAGATATTGCAGGCAGAATAAATCAACAGATAGCATCACAAAGTGATGAAGTATATTTTGTAGTAAGTGGTATACCTATGAAGATAAAGGGGTAGATTATGAAACGATTTATTGCAATACTTCAATTTATGACTAGAATACCTATAAATATAGATGTAGGATTTGATGAAGATTTTCATAAATCTATAACGTATTTTCCGCTAGTAGGACTTGTTTTAGGAATATTATTATTTTTAGTAGGGATAGTATCAATAAAAATATTTGATCCATTTGTGACATCTATAATAATTACGTTAGCATCAGTTTTATTAACAGGAGGTCTCCATATTGATGGATTAGGAGACACATTTGATGCTATATATAGTTATAGAGATAAAGAAAAAATGCTAGAAATAATGAAAGACTCTAGACTAGGAACTAATTCACTTTTAGCTATAATGTTTGTTATTTTACTTAAAATAGGATTTATATACAGCGTTATAACTCAAGGATTTATGTGGATGGTAATTTTTATGCCAATTATAAGTAGATTAGGAGTTATAAGACTAATGTATAAAACAGTTAGTCCTAGAGCTAAAGGAATGGGAAATATGTTCATAGGAAAAGCAACTGCAGGCATGTTTATAACAGCTATAACATATACAATAGCAATGGTAGTATTAATATCAAGAGTTATATTTTATTCACCAACTATGTTAATAGCAAAAATATTAATGTCTATAATCGTTGTTCTTATATTTAATCAAATGTTCAAACAACATATATATAAGAAAATTGACGGAGTAACAGGAGATATTTTAGGATGTAGTGTAGAACTTGGTGAAGTTATATATTTACTTTACATATACTTAATAATAGGATAACCTTTAAAGAGGTGTGCATATGACAAAATTAATTTTAGTAAGACATGCATTGACTACTGATAATCAAAACAATAGATTATCAGGCCATATAGATAGTGTGGTAAGTGAAAGTGGTAAAAAACAAATTGATAAATTAACAACTTATTTAGAAAAAATAGAAATAGATAAAATTTATACCACTACATCATCAAGAACAAAAGACACAGTAAAACAAATTGCAAAATTAAAAAAAATAGAAATAGTAGAAAAAGAAACATTAAAAGAAATTAGCTTTGGAGATTTTGAAGGAATAACCTTTGATGAAATTAAAAGTAATTATCCAAAACAATTTCAAGATATGATAGATAAAGGATATGAATATAAATATCCTAATGGAGAGAGTTTAATAGACTCATACAACAGAGTGGCAAATGAAATAAGTAAAGTAATTTTTGACAATAAAGATAAGACAATACTTATATGTTCTCATGGAGGAACTATAAGAAATATAATAACTTACTTAATATCAAACAGTTATGAATACCACTGGAATTTTAAAATTGATAATGCATCAGTTACAATTTTAGAAGTGGAAAATGGGTTTACTGTAATAGACACCATGAATAACACAAATTTTATTTAGCCTTTAAAATCGAATACTAGATTAAAATAGGTTTTTAGAGATTAAAAGGGAAAAAGGTTAAATTCCTTTGCAGCCCCCGCTACTGTAAAACTGACGAAACTAGAAATTACCACTGTCTTAAGGATGGGAAGGTATAGGAGTAGGATGAAGTTGAGCCAGGAGACCTGCCTAATTTAATTTATTGATGAGATCTTCGGGGTGAAGGTTTTTATTTGATATATCTTAAAATAAAAGTCCTAACTCTATTTAGAGTTAGGACTTTCTTAATATTTAGAAAATTAAAAAAATAGGGAAGTGAAATAATGGGCAAGAAAATAATGTTACAAGGTACTGCTTCTAATGTTGGTAAAAGTATTCTAACTGCTGGATTATGTAGAGTATTTAAACAAGATGGTTATAGTGTTGCACCATTCAAATCACAAAATATGGCATTAAATTCTTTTATAACAAAAGAAGGTCTTGAGATGGGAAGAGCTCAAGTATTCCAAGCTGAAGCAGCAGGAATAGAAGCAATAGCAGATATGAATCCGATATTATTAAAACCATCAGGAAACCATAGATGTCAAGTAATAGTAAGAGGTAAGGTACGAGAAGATATGTCTTCAAGTGATTATCATATTTGCAAGCCTAAGTTAGCAAATGAACTAAAGAATATATTTGAACAATTTAGTAATAACTATGACATTGTAGTTATGGAAGGTGCAGGAAGCACAGCAGAGATAAATTTAAGAGAACATGATGTTGCCAATATGGGAATGGCAAAAATTGCAGATGCTCCAGTAATAATAGTTGGGGATATAGATAGAGGAGGAGTATTTGCATCATTAGCGGGTACGATGCTCTTATTAAATGAAGAAGAAAGAAAAAGAGTTAAGGGAGTAATTATAAATAAGTTTAGAGGAAGAAAGGAACTTTTAGATGATGGCGTAAAAATGCTTGAAGAAATAATAAAAGTTCCTGTTCTTGGAGTTATTCCTTATAGTGATATAAAAATAGAAGATGAAGACAGTGTGACAACTAGATTTAAGACGAAGATGAATAAAAATGATATTCATATAGAAATAATTAGAACGCCTCATATGTCTAATTTTACAGACTTTAATATATTCGAAACTCAAGAAGATGTAAGTATTAGATATGTGGATTATGGTGAAACACTGGGAAATCCTGATATGGTAATAATTCCAGGAAGTAAAAGTACAATAGATGATTTAAAGTACATAAGAGAAAATGGATTAGAAGAACAAATAAAGGAATTACATAAGAGAGGTAAATTGATATTTGGTATTTGTGGAGGATATCAAATGTTAGGAAAGAAGCTTAAAGACCCATACCATGTTGAAGGTGAAGTTGAAGAGTTTGATGGAATTGGGCTTTTAGATACAGAAACTACCTTTGAGATGGAAAAAACAACTACACAAGTAGAAGCCACAATATGTGATGGGCTTGGTGGATATATGATTAACCTTGAAGGAAAGAAAGTAAAAGGTTATGAAATACATATGGGAATAAGTAAGATAGGTGAAAATGTAAACAATTTAAACATAATTAATAAAAAATTAAATGAGGAAGTTAATTATGTAGAAGGTAGTGTTAACAAAGAAGGAAACATAGTAGGAACTTATCTTCATGGTATATTTGATGATATAGATTTTACGAGAACTATTTTAAATAATATAAGAGAACAAAAAGGCTTAGATAAAATAGAAAGTAGCGTAACTTCTTTTGAAGCGTTTAAGCAAAATGAATATGATAAATTAGCAGATTTATTGAGAGAACACTTAGATATAGAAAAAATTTATGAAATAATGAGCGAGCATGAAAAAGTAACAGTATAAAAATTCACTTCGCTCATGTCGCCAACAATATGATTATTATATACACTAGATCACATTTGTTGATTAAAATAAATTTAGGATTAGGTGAAAATATGAAGAAAATTTTAATAGCAGGAACTAATAGTGGTGTAGGAAAAACTACTATATCATTAGGAATTATGCAGGCTCTTACTAAGCGAAATATGAAAGTTCAGCCATATAAAGTTGGACCTGATTATATAGACCCTTCATATCATACTTTTATAACTGGTAGACACTCAAGAAACTTAGATTCATATATGCTAGATGATGAAAAAATAAAATATGTATTTAATAAATCGTCACAAGATGCAGATATATCAGTAGTTGAAGGTGTAATGGGTCTTTTCGATGGTATAGGAATAGATTTAGATAATTGTACTAGTTCTCATACATCAAAGATTTTAAAAGCTCCAGTTATATTAGTTATAAATGGAAAAGCTATGGCAGCATCTAGTGCAGCTATGGTGTTAGGGTATAAGGAAATTGATAAAGACGTAAATATAAAAGGTGTAATAGTTAATAATGTAAGAACTAAAACACACTATGAAATAATAAAAAAAGCAATAGAGACATATTGTGATACTGAAGTTTTAGGATACTTCCCTCCAAATAATGAATTTTCTTTAGAATCGAGACATTTAGGATTAGTACCTAGCGTAGAAATAGATTCTTTAAAAACTAAATTTAATAATTTAGCAGACGAAATTGAAAAGTACATAGATATAGATAGAATACTAGAAATATCACAAACTGAAGAAGTTAAAAGTGATTTTAGTTTACAAGACTTTATAAAAAATAATAAAGTAGAAGATAAAAGTGTAGCAGTAGCATATGACAAAGCATTTAATTTCTACTATAGAGAAAATATAGAACTTCTTGAAGAGTTAGGATTAAACATAAAATATTTTAGTCCATTACAAGATAAAGAAATACCAAAATCAGAATATATATATATTGGTGGAGGATTCCCAGAGATATTTGGTGAAGAGTTACAGGCAAATGAATCTATGAGAAAATCTATAAAGGAAGCCCATAAAAATAATATACCTATATATGCTGAATGTGGTGGATTAATGTATTTAGGAGATAAGCTTATAGACCAAGAAAATAAAGAATGTAATATGGTAGGAGTGTTTAAAGGATATAGTAAAATGACCTCATCTTTAAAAAGATTTGGATATTGTTATGGAACTGCTAAGGTAGATACTATTTTATCTAATAAAGGTGAAAGTATAAAAGGACATGAATTCCATCATTCGGTTTTTGAAACAGAAGAAGAATGTGCTTACATAATGAAAAAAGAAAGAGATAAAAAAATAGTTGATGAATGGGAAGGTGGATATAGTAAGAATAATACTTTAGCTACATATCTGCATACTCATTTTTATAATAACTTAGATTGTATAAAAAATTACTTAGAAAAAGGAAAAATTTAATATGTATATATTTTCTATTTATATAGGATACATAATGGACTTAATTATAGGAGATCCATATTCTTTTCCTCATCCAGTTAGATATATTGGAAAATTAATAAAAAAAACTGAGAAAAAAATAAGAAATATAGCGGCATCCGATAAAGATTTAAAAAAAGGTGGATTTGTTTTATGGTTTGTAACAGTTGGAATAACATACTTAGTTACATATTTAATAGTAAAATTAAGTAGTTTTATTCCAGGAGGGTTCTTAATAGCAAATTCGCTTTTGATTTATACAACATTAGCTACTAAATGTTTAAAAGATGAAGCTGTAAAAATATATAAAGTTTTAAAAGCTGGAGATATCGAAAAATCTAGAATTCAATTATCTTATATAGTAGGAAGAGATACTGAACATTTAGATGAAGATGAGATAATTAGAGCTACTATAGAAACTGTAGCAGAAAATACAGTAGATGGAATAATTGCACCAATGTTTTATGCTTTTATAGGTGGAGCACCACTTGCAATGGCATATAAGGCTATAAACACTTTAGACTCTACTGTAGGATATAAAAATGAAAAGTATAAAGATTTAGGATTTGCATCAGCCAAAATTGATGATATTGCAAATTATATACCTGCTAGAATTTCAGTTTTATTAATGATGATAGGTAGTTTAATGCTAGGATACGATTACAAAAGTTCTTCTAAAATAGCAATTAGAGATAGAAAAAATCACAAAAGTCCAAACTGTGCATATCCAGAAGGTGCAGTTGCAGGAGCGCTAGGAGTTCAATTAGGAGGAACGAATATATATTTTGGGGAAGCAGTTTATAAGCCAACAATAGGAGATAAAGTTAGAGAGATTGAAATAGACGATATAGTTAAAACAAATAAAATAATGTATGCTACCTCAATAGCTTCAATGGTTATATTCACGACATTATTTATGATATTATAATCAAATTAATAAATTGAAAATAGTGGATATTGAGAAACTGCATGAGAAAAGGGAATTTAAAATTGAGGGGGATATGAATGAAAGATTTAGGACATGGAGCTAATGTAAATTATATAGCTAAAATGTATAACAAAGACCCAAAAGATATAATAGATTTTAGTTCAAACATAAATCCAAAAGTAATACCAGGATTAGAAAAATATATACTAGAAGGATTGTTAGAGTGTAGAAGTTATCCAGATATAAATTATACAAGTTTAAGAAATAACATATCAAAGTATATAAATGTAAAACCAGATGCTATAATACCTGGCAATGGAGCTACTGAAATAATTTATTTATTAATGAAGAGCATAGGAAAAAGATTAGCGATATTAAATCCTACTTTTTCAGAGTATAGAAGAAGTGCTAAATTAAGTGGATTAGAACTTATAGATTTAAATCTAGATAATCAAAATCAATTTTCTATAGATTTACGATATATAAAAGAAAATATTGAAAAATTTGATAGTTTATTTATATGTAATCCTAACAATCCAAGTGGTAAGGTGCAAGATTTAACAGAGTTACTAAACCTAATGGTACAAAATAACAAATTATTGATAGTTGATGAAACTTTTATGGAGTTCGTAGGTGAAGAAGAAAAATATAGTCTAGTTAAATATATAGAAAAACATGAAAATCTATTTATTCTTAAGGCTGTTACAAAGTTTTTTGGGATGCCAGGGTTAAGACTTGGATATGGTTTAACTACCAATAAAAAAATAATGGAAAAAATTTATGACTATAAAGAACCATGGACAATAAATTCATTTGCTGATACTTTGTCTAACTATATTTTTAAAGATAAAAACTATATAGAAGATAGTAAAAAATACTACGTGCAAGAACGTAAGTACATGTTACAGGAGTTAAGAAATATAAAAAGCATAGTGGTTTATGATACCGATACAAATTTTATATTGATTAAGCTTAATGATAGAAGGTCAAATGAAATAAAAGTCGAATTATTAAGGAAAGGGAATCTTCTTATCAGAGATGCATCGAATTTTATCGGATTAGATGATAGTTATATAAGAATAGCTATAAAATCTCATGAAGAAAATGAAATCCTTATAAAACATATGAAAAATTTATTAGGTGATTAGTATGAAATATTATGGCATTTGCCCAGCGTCTTGTGGAGAGTTTGTCCAAGGTATGATGGATAACGAAGAGTATTTGAGTTCATATGCAATAGATATGTACTCAACCGCAATAATTGAAGAGAAGATACAAAATATAAAAATAGGACCTTTTAAATCTAGGAAGGCAATAGAAGCGGTATTTAATAGATTTAGTTTACCGATTAAAGAAAGTAAAAATATTTCACTAAATATTCAAAGTGAAATACCTGTTGGCAAAGGTATGGCAAGTTCTACTGCAGATATAGGTGCTACTATAGTTGCAACTTTAGGCCTAATAAAAGAAGACTTAACTAGTGAAGAAATATCTAAACTAGCATCTACGATAGAGCCAACGGATTCTACATATATAGAAAAAAATAGTATTTTTAATCCATTAAATGGTGAGGTAGTAAAGTATTTGGGTAATATTAGAAATTCTAGAGTAATAATACTAGAGCCAAATAAGACTTTAAGTACAACTAAAATTAGAAATACTCCCAATTATAAAGAAATAAAAATGCAAAATCAAGAAATTATACAGGAAGCATTTTACCTATTAGAAGAAGGTATAAGTAAAAATGATTTATATAGCATTGGAAGAGGATGTACTCTGAGTAGCTTAGCTAATGAAAATATAGATAAAAAAGAAGGATTAAAAGAAATTATAGAAATATCTCAAAACTATGGAGCTTATGGAGTGAATATTGCTCATAGTGGAACAGTTGTGGGAGTTATGATAGACAAGTATATGAATGATATTAAATTGATAGAATTATTGAAAGAAGCTAGGCTAGACTTAGTTTACAATAAAATATACACACTAGATATTATAGATGGTGGAATTAGGAGGGAATAACAATGGAATACATCAAAAATCCTATGATGATAGAAGAAATAAGTTTTGAAATGATACAAGATATAATAGATGAAATAAGACCTGGATATGAATTCAAAAATTTAGTTGAAGAAAAAATAATAAAGCGTTCAATACATACAACAGCAGATTTTGAATATTTAGATATATTAAAAATATCAGAATCTGTAGTTGCAAATATAGTAGATGGGCTTAAGAATAATGCAACTATATACACAGATACAAACATGGCTTTAAGCGGAATAAATAAAAAAAGATTAGAAGCTTTAGGTTGTAAATATAAATGTCTAGTAGCAGATGAAGAAACTGCAAAATTAGCGAAAGAAAAATCTATAACTCGTTCAATGGCAGCTGTTGAAATAGCAGCTAAAGAGTCTGGAAGAAAAATATTTGTGCTTGGAAATGCTCCAACAGCTTTATATAAGGTTATGGAAATGAGAGATTCAGGAGAGCTTAGTGTAGATGCAGTTGTAGGGGTTCCAGTTGGATTTGTAGGTGCAGCTGAATCTAAGGATGAATTAGAAAAAACTGATATACCTTACATAATATCAAAAGGAAGAAAAGGTGGTAGTAACTTAGCAGCAGCCATAGTTAATGCTATTTTATATACTATGTAGGTAATGATATGGAAGAATATGTGTATATAGATGGGAAAAAATATAGAAGAGGATATACTACAGGTTCTTGTGCCACAGGTGCAGCAAAAGCTGCAACTTATATGCTACTAACTAAAAAAAGAATTGATAGTATAAATATAGATACTCCAAAAGGGATACCTCTTACACTGAAAGTTGAAAATATAAATATATGTAATGATTATATAGAGTGTTCAATTGAAAAAGATGGTGGAGATGATATTGATGCTACTCATACTATGCATATTCATGCTAGGGCAGAACTTGTAAAAAGACAAGGGAAAGAAAATATATTAGTATGTGGTGGAGAAGGTATTGGAGTAGTAACTAGAAAAGGACTAAGTGTAGAAGTTGGAAAACATGCTATTAATCCAGTTCCTATGAAAATGATAAATAATGAAGTTAGTAAAATTATAGGCAGTGATACATCAGATGCTTTAGGAAATGATACAGTATTAAAAATAACTATATTTGCTCCAAGAGGACAAGAAATATCCAAAAAAACTTTCAATCCAAGATTAGGTATAGTAGGTGGGATATCTATTCTAGGTACAACTGGAATAGTTGAGCCCATGAGTGATGAAGGTTGGAAAAAATCACTATCTATAGAATTACAAATGAAAAAAGCTCAAGGACTAGATAAAATAATTTTAGTGCCTGGAAATCATGGCGAACAATTTATCAGAGAAAACTTAAATCTAGATATGAAATATGTAATAAGAACTAGTAACTTTATAGGATATATGCTAAAAGAAGCTCAAAGAATGGGATACAAAAAAATACTTATGGTAGGTCATATAGGAAAATTTATAAAACTATCAGCAGGTATATTTAATACTCACAGTAAAATAGCAGATGCTAGAAGTGAAATATTAGTCTCAAATTTAGCTTTGATGAAAGCTCCTTATGAATTTCTAGAAAAGATAAGTGAATGCTTAACCGCTGAAGAAGCAGTTGAAATAATAGATAATAGTGACTACAAAGAATTTTATGATTTAGTAAGTAATAAGTGTAAATTCAAAGTTAAGCAGTACTTAGGCGATGATGAAATAGATGTAGAAATCATGATGTTTTCTATGGATAAAACTTTATTAGGCCAATCAGATAATGCAGACAGTTTAGTGGAGGTATTTAGATGATAAATGTTATAGGGTTAGGTCCTGGAAATACAGACTATATAACTAAATTAGGTGAGAGTTTAATAAGAGACTCTGATATATTAATTGGAGGAAAAAGAAATTTAGAGTCTATCGTAGATTTTAAAGGAGAAAAGATAGAATTAGCATCTAATTTAAAAGAAATAGTGAAGTACATAAATAATAATAAAGAAAAACAAATATCTGTTATAGCATCTGGAGATCCATTTATATATGGAATAGGAAGATATTTATCTAAGAATATTGATGCTAAGGATTTAAATGTAGTATCAGGAATTAGTTCTTTACAATATATATTTTCTAAGGTACATATTGATATGAATGACTTATACATCACAAGTAGTCATGGAAAAACTCCTGATTTTGATTATGTACTTTCACATAAGAAAGTATGTATGGTAACAGATAAATTAATAGGTCCGAAGCAGATATGCCAAGAGATACTAGACAGAAATTTAAACAAAACAGTTATTGTAGGAGAAAATTTATCTTATGATAACGAGAATATAATAATAGGAAAACCAGAAGATATATTAAAAATAGATAAATTTGATATGTGCGTAGTAGTTATACTAGAAGAATATTAGATTTAATAGTATCAGCTATAACCTTTATCACAGGTTCATAGATTAAAAAATCATACAAATTTAGTGGAGATTGTATATGAAAAATAGTGAATTCATAACAGGTAAAGTTCCCATAACAAAGGAAGAAGTCAGAGCTATATCTATAATGAAGCTAGATTTAATAAATGCTAAAAGATTTATAGATGTAGGTGCAGGTACAGGTAGTGTGAGTGTAGAAGCAGCTTACAACTATCCTAATTTAGAAGTTATTTCAATAGAAAGAAATAATGATGCACTTGATTTAATAAACAAAAATGTTGAAAAATTTAATTTAAATAATATAGAGATTATAAAAGGATATGCACCAGTAGATATACAAGGACAAGCAGATGCTGTATTTCTTGGAGGTACAGGTAATAACTTAGACGAAATACTACTTTGGTCAAAGAATATGTTATCCTATGGTGGAAGATTAGTGGCAAACTTTATAATAGTAGAAACATTTAATGAAACTTTAAAGTTATTAAGAGAATATGGATTTAATAATATCGATGTTTCAGTACTAAACGTATCTAAGCTAGAAAAACTGGGAAGAGGGGAATATTTTAAACCTCTAAACCCAATTTATATAATATCTTGTGAAAAAGGGAGAGATTAATATGATGAATAAAGTACATTTTGTAGGGGCAGGACCAGGAGACAAAGAATTAATAACTCTTAAAGGATATAAACTTTTAAGTAATGCTGATGTAGTAATATACGCAGGATCATTAGTTAATCCAGAACTTTTAGAATACTGTAAAGAAGGGTGTGAAATACACAATAGTGCACACATGGATTTACAAGAAATAATAGAAGTAATGGAAAAAGGAATTAAGGCAGATAAATCTGTTGTCAGATTACAAACAGGAGATTTCTCTATATATGGTTCAATAAGAGAACAAGTTGAGGATTTAAATAAATTAGATATAGACTATGATTGTACACCGGGAGTAAGTTCATTCCTAGGAGCGGCGTCATCTTTAGGTGTAGAATATACAGTTCCAGAAATATCTCAAAGTGTAATAATAACAAGAATGGAAGGAAGAACTCCAGTACCATCGAAAGAGTCGATAGAGTCTTATGCAGCTCACCAGACTTCTATGGCTATATTCTTATCAGTACAAGATATAGAAAAAGTTGTAGAAAGACTTAACGAAGGTGGATATCCAATGGATACTCCAATAGCTGTTGTATATAAAGCTACTTGGGCAGATGAAAAGATAGTAAAAGGAACACTACAAGATATAGCTATAAAAGTAAAAGAAAATGATATAAGAAAAACAGCATTAATATTAGTAGGTCAATTCTTAGGTAAAGAATATAATAACTCGAAGTTGTATGACAAGGACTTCAAACATGAATACAGAAAATAAGATTGCATTAATCTGTATAACTGAAAATGGAAAACAATTAGCATTTAAAATAAATGCTTTAATAAAAGATAGTGATGTTTATATAGTAAGTAACAAAAATAATAATTTACAACATGAGGCTAAGAAAGAACATATATTTTTAGTTAAAGAAAAATTGAGTGAATTGGTAGGAAAGTTGTTTGAAGACTATCAATACATAGTATTTATAATGGCTACTGGTATTGTGGTTAGAGTTATAGCGCCATATATAAATAGTAAACTTAGTGACCCGGCTATATTAGTGACCGATGAAAAAGGAACTAATATAATTAGTTTACTGAGTGGACATATGGGTGGAGCTAATGAGATGACTCAGTACCTAAGTGATTTAATAGGAGCAAATCCTGTTATAACAACTGCAACTGATGTAAACAAAAAAGCATCTCTAGATATGATAGCTAAGAAATTAGATGCTCATATATACGATTTTAGAGAAAATGTAAAAGATGTAAATGCTATGTTAGTTAACAATCAAGAAGTAGGTATTTATATTGATGGAAATTATGATGTAGATACTAGAGGTTTTAAAGTTTTAGATAAACTTGAGGATATAGAAAAATTAGATAAGGTAGTTCTGATTACCAATAAAAATCAAATTATGAAAGATTACTTAGTTGACCAAGGTGATAGCAAAGTTAAAGAAGATAGTCTAGTAAAAAATGAAGTGAGTAAGAAAATTATAAAGGTAATTCCAAGAGATATAGTAGTGGGTATTGGATGCAGAAGAAATACAGAGAGCAAATTGTTACAAGAGTCTCTAACCAATTTGTTGCATGATTACAATATAGATATTAAATCAATTAAGGAAATTGGAAGTATAGAAATAAAGTACGATGAACAAGCCATTATTGATTTAGCTTCATATTTATCCGTGCCGTTTAATACTGTTTCTGCTAGTGAAATATCTAAAGTAGATTACTTATTTGATAAATCTGAATTCGTAAAGAAAAATGTAGGGGTATACTGTGTTGCAGAACCAGTAGCTCATATATTGAGTAAAGGAAATTTAATAATAGAAAAGCATAAATATAAAGGAATAACAATTTCGGTGGGGAGAATTTCAAAATGATATATGTTATAGGTATAGGACCTGGAAGCAAAGAATTAATGACGATACAAGCTATAAAAGCTATGGAAGATTCTGAAGTTATAGTAGGATACAAAACTTATATAAACTTAATAACAGAGTTTATTGAAAATAAAGAAGTAGTACAAAACGGAATGAGACAAGAAATAGATAGATGCAAGGAAGCAGTTGAGATAGCTAAGACAGGTAAAAAAGTTGCAGTTATAAGTAGTGGAGATGCTGGAATATATGGAATGGCAGGATTAATATTAGAACTTACTTCAAAAGAAGACCAAGATATAGAAGTTAAAGTTATTCCTGGAGTTACTGCAAGTATAGGTGCAGCAGCAATACTAGGTGCTCCTATAATGCATGACTTCTGTCATATAAGTTTAAGTGATTTATTAACTCCTTGGGATGTTATAGAGAAAAGGTTAAGATTAGCAGCAGAAGCTGATTTCGTAGTTTGTTTATATAATCCAAGAAGTAAAGGAAGAAGCGAACACTTAGCCAAAGCATTTGAAATAATGGGTGAATTCAAACATGGAAATATACCTGTTGGGATAGTTAAGGATGTAGGAAGAGAAAAAGAAGAAAAGTTTGTATGTACTTTTGATACTATGGACTTTGAAAGAGTTGACATGACTACTATGGTCATAATAGGAAACAAATCAACATTCATACATAATGACTTAATGATAACGCCAAGAGGCTATACTGTATGATTTTAGTTTTAGGTGGAACATCTGACAGCTTAGAGATATGTGACAGACTAAACAAAAATAAAGATTTATTATATATACTTTCCGTAACGACAAGTTACGGAGAGGATCTTGCAAAAAAGTACGCAAAAAACGTCATAATAGGCAAGTTATCTGAAGAAGACATGATAGATTTCATAGAGAAAAATAATATAAACAAGATTATAGATGCTACTCATCCTTATGCAATAGAAGTATCTAAAAATACTATTAAATGTGCCAAGGAAAAAAATATAGATTATTTAAGATATGAAAGAAAATCTTTGATTGAAGAGATGACATATAAAAATAAGTATGTAGTGAGTAATATTGAAGAAGCTTGTAAACTTGCAAGAGAAAAAGGAAGTAATATATTTATAGGGACGGGAAGCAAGAATTTGCCACAAATAGTAAATTATATACCAGATAGAAATTTAATTGCAAGGGTGTTGCCAACTAGTGATGTTATACTAAGTTGTGAGAAGTTAGGACTTAACCCTGATAATATAATCGCTATGAAAGGACCTTTCAGTCAAAGTATAAATGAAGAATTTTATAAACACTATAATATAGATATTGTAGTAACTAAGGAAAGTGGAGTTAATGGGGGATTTTTAGAAAAAGTAAATGCCTGTGAAACTCTTGATATACCAGTGATAATCATAACTAGAGAAAAGATAGATTATCCTGTAGTAGTTAATGACATAGAAGAATTAGAAAAATTATTATAAATTCTAAACTAAACAAGGTGGATTGAGTATGAAAAAAGCAATTTTAGTAGTAAGTTTTGGTACTAGTTATAAAGAAACTAGAGAAAAGACAATAGAAGCTTGTGAGAAGAAAATAAGCAAAGGATTAGAAAAATATGATTTTCATAGAGCATATACTTCTAATATGATAATAAGAAAATTAAAAAATAGAGATGGAATTCACATAGAAAATCCAATACAAGTATTAGAAAGACTATATCAAGAAGGTTACGAAGAAGTTATAGTTCAAACGCTTCATATAATATGTGGAGAAGAATTTAATAAATTGAAAGAACAAGTGGATAGCTATAAAGATAAATTTGAGAAAATTATATTAGGTAGACCATTATTAACATATATAGAAGATTACAAAGAAGCAGTAGAAGCTATTGAACATCAAATTCCTAAGATGGAAGATGATGAAGCTGTTGTATTTATGGGGCATGGAACATTCCATGAATCACATTCAGCATATCCAGCATTAGAATATATGCTAAGAGATGCAGGAATAAATGCTTATGTAGGAACTGTAGAAGGATACCCAGAATTAGATCAAGTAATTAAGAGACTAAAAGAAGATAATATAAAAACAGTAAATTTAATGCCGTTTATGTTAGTAGCAGGAGATCATGCTATAAATGATATGGCAAGTGATGAAGAAGATTCATGGAAAACTATTCTAGAAGAATATGGATTCAACACAAAGATATATTTAAAGGGATTGGGAGAAAATCCTTATATACAAGAAAAATTTATGAATCATGCTCATGATTGTATAGAAAAATTAAATAAATTAGAAGAAATATGTTAATTAAATAGGAGGAAATTAAAAATGGCAAAATTTTATGGAATAGGTACAGGACCTGGAGATAGTTCGCTATTAACAGTTAAGGCGGTAGAAACATTAAAGAATTTAGATATATTATATACACCAGAATCTAAAAAGGGTGGAGAAAGTTTAGCATTATCTATAGTAAGTGAGTATTTACCAGAAGGATTAGAAATAAAATCAAGACACTTCCCAATGAATTTTAATGATGGAGAAAAAATATTAGCTTGGAACCAAGTTGCAGATGAAATAGTTGCAGATGTAAAAGAAGGAAAAAATGTAGGGTTTGTAACACTAGGAGACCCTATGATATACAGTACTTATGTTTATATAATGGAAAGACTTATAGGAAGTATAGATGTAGAAACTATACCAGGGATATCTTCATTCTCTAATATAGCATCGAATCAAAATTTCCCATTAGTAATGGATAGAGAACCTTTAATAATAATACCTTGTACAATAGCAGAAGAAAAAATAGATTATGCATTAGAAAATTATAGCTCTATAGTGTTAATGAAAGTTTACAAGAACTTTAAAGAAATAGTAGATAAATTAGAAAAAAACAATCTTATAGACCACGCTATTTTAGTAAGCAATTCATCACAAGATGGAGAAGTTGTATATAATAATTTAAGAGAATTAAATCTTGAAGAAAAAATATCTTACTTTTCAACTATATTAGTAAATAAAGAAGTTAAAAAGGAAGTTAAAGTAGGATAAGCAAAAGGACAGTCAAAAGGAGATTTGAGCCATGAAAATAGTAGTTGGAACTAGGGGTAGTAAACTAGCAGTTACTCAAACAAATTGGGTGATAGAACAGCTTAAGCAAAATCATCCCAGTGTTGAATTTGAAGTTAAAATAATAAAAACTAAAGGTGACTTAATACAAGATGTAAGTTTAGATAAAATAGGGGACAAGGGTCTATTTGTAAAAGAAATAGAACAACAATTGATAGACGGAGGAATAGATATGGCGGTTCACAGTATGAAAGACATGCCATCATCTCTTCCAGAAGGATTGAAGTTTGCAAGTGTACCCAAGAGAGAAGACCCAAGAGATGTTCTTATATTAAAAGATGGATATAATAGCCTAGAAGATTTACCTCAAGGTGCTACTATAGGGACTGGAAGTAAAAGAAGAAAGTATCAATTACTAAATCATAGACCAGATCTAAATATAGTGTCTATAAGAGGGAATGTAGATACTAGAATTAGAAAAATAAAAGATGAAAATTTAGATGGAGTAGTATTAGCTGCATCTGGTATATTAAGAGTTGGATTAGAAGAAAAAATAAGTTGTTATATTTCAACTGATATTGTTGTTCCGGCACCTGCACAAGGGGCTTTGGCTATAGAAATTAGAAAAGACAATGTTGAAGTTGAAAAGGTGATTAATTCATTAAAAGATGAAATGACAGAAATCCAAGTTGCAGCAGAAAGAGGATTCTTAGATGGTGTAAATGGAAGTTGTCATATTCCTATGGGAGCGTATTGTCAAATTGAAGGTGATAAATTAAATCTTACAGGATTATTTGGAGATGAAGAAGGTAATGCATTAATTATAAAATCAATGCAAGGAAATATAGAATCACCAAGAGAGTTAGGTTATAAATTAGCAAAACTAATTTTAAAGGAGTATGAGCGCTATGAAGGGTAAGGTTTATTTAGTAGGAGCAGGACCTGGAGATTATAAGTTATTAACATTAAAAGGTTTAGAATGCATAAAAAAAGCAGATGTTATAGTTTATGATAGATTAGCGAACATAAATTATTTAAAAGAAGCTAAATATGGATGTGAATTCATATATGTAGGAAAAGCATCTAGTGATCATGCACTTCCTCAAGATGATATAAATAGAGTTATAGCTGATAAAGCAAAAGAAGGTAAGATAGTTACAAGACTTAAAGGTGGAGACCCTTATGTATTTGGAAGAGGTGGAGAAGAAGGCGAAATTTTATTTGCTGAAGGTATAGAGTTTGAAGTAGTACCTGGGATAACTTCTGCTATAGGTGGATTATGTTATGCAGGAATACCTATAACTCATAGAGATCATGCATCTTCTTTCCATGTTATAACAGGTCATTTAAGAGAAGATGATAAAGAAAATCCAGATATAAACTGGAATGCTTTAGCGAATACTAACGGGACTCTTGTATTTTTAATGGGAGTAGCTAATTTACAAAAAATTAGCTCAAACTTAATAAAAGAAGGTAAATCTAAAGATACACCAGTTGCTCTTATAAGTTGGGCAACAAGATATAACCAAAGAGTAATAACTTCTACATTAGAGAATGTATATGAAACAGCTATAAGAGAAGATGTAAAACCACCAACACTTATAGCAGTTGGAGATGTAGTAGAATTAAGAGAGAAGTTAAACTTCTTTGAGAATAAACCGTTATTTGGTAAAAGTATAATGGTTACTAGATCGAGAACTCAAAGCAGTAGTTTAGTAGAAAAAATAATGGATTTAGGTGGAAATCCTATAGAAGTACCTACTATAAAAATAGAAAAAATAGAAAACAATATAGAATTAGAAAAAGAGATAAGTAATATAAAAGATTACACATATCTAGTGTTAACTAGTACGAATGGTGTAGATATATTCTTCGATAAATTAGATGAAATGGGTCTTGATAGTAGAGCTTTATCAAACATAAAGGTTTGTGCTATAGGATCTGCTACAGCTAAAGAAATAAAGAATAGAGGAATTAATGCAGATATAGTTCCTGAAAAGTTCATAGGAGAATATTTATTTGAAGAATTAAAGCCTATTTTAAAAGAAAGTGATAAGGTATTAATGCCAAGAGCAGAAAATGCTAGAGACTTCTTAGTTGATAAAATAGGTGAAATCTGTGAAATTAAAGAAGTACATACATATGAAACAGTAGTAGACCCTACTAGAAAAGAAGAAGTTTTAGAAGTATTAAATCAAGATGACACTAACTATATAACTTTTGCAAGTTCATCTACAGTAAAGAATTTCGTAGAAATTATAGGGCAAGAAAATTTAAATAAGCTAGAAAATATAAAAGTTATATCTATAGGGCCAATAACTACACAAACATCTAAAGAATTAAACATAAATGTTTATAAAGAAGCTGAGATTGCAACTATAGATGGCATGATTGATATAATCATAGAAGATAAATAAATTACATACCAATTTTTATGGAGGAAATAAAATGTTAAGAAGACCGAGACGATTAAGAGCAAACAGTGCAATAAGAAACTTAGTAAGAGAAACAAAATTAAATATAGAAGATTTAATATATCCTTTATTCATAGTAGAAGGAGAAGATATAAAAAATGAAATATCATCTTTACCAGATGTATATCATTTTTCAGTAGATATGTTAGAAGATGAAATAAGAGAATTAAAAGAATTAGGAATAGAACATGTATTACTATTTGGAGTACCTCATGATCATGAAAAAGATCCAATTGGGAGTGAAGGTTATAATGACAATGGTATAGTTCAAAGAGCTATCAGAAAGATAAAAGAGATAGATAGTGAAATGAATGTAATTACTGACGTATGTATGTGTGAATATACTAGTCATGGTCATTGTGGAATATTAACAGATAGTGGATATGTAGACAATGATAAAACTTTAGAATACTTATCTAAAATAGCTGTAAGTCATGTAAAAGCTGGAGCAGATATGATAGCTCCTTCAGATATGATGGACGGAAGAATAAAAGCTATGAGACAAGCTTTAGATAAAGAAGGTTTTGAACACATAGCAATAATGTCATATAGTGTTAAATATGCATCTACTTTCTATGGTCCATTTAGAGAAGCAGCTAATTCAGCTCCAGCGTTTGGAGATAGAAAAACATATCAAATGGACCCAGCAAATAGTAATGAAGCATTAATAGAATCAGAACTTGATATATTAGAAGGGGCTGATATATTAATGGTAAAACCAGCACTATCTTATTTAGATGTAATAAGAAGGGTAAAAGATAATTATGATTTACCATTAGCTGCATATAGCGTTAGTGGAGAATATGCAATGCTTAAATCAGCAGTTAAAAATGGTATATTAAGTGAAGGTGCTATATACGAATCTATGATGTCTATAAAAAGAGCAGGTGCAGATATAATAATAACTTACTTTGCTAAAGATTTAGCAAAAATGATAAAAAGTAATAGATAATTGAAAAAATCACAAAGGAGTAACTTTTGTTACTCCTTTTATAGTACATATAAAATCATATTCTCATAAACAAAATATAATTTCACGATAACGTGAAATTATATAATTAAAGTGTAGATAGATATTTCAAATTTATTATATAAGGGGACGATAAGTAAATGTTATATCCAATTAATTTAGAATTAAAAGATGTAGAAATTACAATAATAGGTGGAGGTGATGTGGCTTATAGAAAGTGTAAGAATTTTTTATCCTTTGGAAAGACTGTTAAAGTAGTATCTAATAAATTTATAGATGAATTTTATAAATTAAAAGATAAAATAGAAATGATAGAAGATGTATATAAAGAAGATTACATAAAAAATAGTTTTATAGTAGTAGCTGCAACTAATAATAAAGAAATAAATGAAAGAATAGGAATATGTTGTAGAAAGAGTGGTAAATTAGTTAATGTGGTAGATGATATCGAGTTGTCAAACTACACAGTTCCTTCATATATAAAAAGAGGAGACCTACTTATAAGCATATCTACTGGAGGAAAAAGTCCATCACTATCATCGAAAATAAAAAAGGAACTAGAAGAAAAATATGATGATAGTTATGAAGAATATATAAATCTTTTAGGTAAAATGAGAAAAGAAATTATAAAGAATAATGAAGATATATCATTAAGAAAAAAGAAACTTAATGAACTTATAAATCTAAGCTTAGAAGAATTAAAATTAATTATAAAATAATATAGATTAATAATATTATAAAAAAAATTTAAAAAAGTATTGACGATATTATTTTAAGATGGTATAGTTATACTTGTCCTTAAGAAGAGGGCAAACAACAAAAGAAAAAATGAACTTTGAAAATTAAACAGTAGGTTAATTTATAGAATTTGAAACAACCAAACATAAAGCCAGATATATAACAGTATCTGAGCCCTAGATAAACTTTTATTTGAGAGTTTGATCC
>NZ_JBXKIW010000019.1:0-58479 GCF_056995035.1 Romboutsia sp.
CATTAGGTATAGTAGATGATGTAACTAATACATCATTAACTCCATCAGAGCCAATCAAAATAGCACCTCAAGGTACTATAAGATGTAAGTTCTGGGGATTAGGATCTGACGGTACAGTTGGAGCTAACAAGCAAGCTATAAAAATAATAGGAGATCATACAGATAAATATGCTCAAGCTTACTTTGCATATGATTCTAAAAAATCTGGTGGTATAACTATGTCTCACTTAAGATTTGGGGATGCTCCAATAAGAGCTACTTACTTAATAGATGAGGCTGATTATATAGCATGTCACAATCAATCATATGTTAACCAATATGATTTATTAAAAGGACTTAAGAAGGGTGGTACATTCGTACTTAACACTATCTGGAATGCAGAAGAATTAGAAGCTAACTTACCAGCTAAAATGAAGCAATTCATAGCTAACAATGAGATAAACTTCTACACTGTAAATGCTACTAAGATGGCTGCTGAATTAGGTCTTGGAACAAGAATAAACATGATAATGCAATCTGCATTCTTCAAATTAGCAGAGATAATACCTACTGAGCAAGCTGTAGAATACTTAAAAGATTCTATAAACAAAGCTTACGGTAAAAAAGGTGAAAAGATAGTTAAGATGAACTATGAAGCTGTTGAAGCAGGTCTGAATGCAGTAGTTAAAATAGATGCACCAACTATGTGGGAGTCTGCTCAGGCTTTAGAAATGGCAGCAGATTCAGATGAACCAGATTTCATCAAAAATATCTTAAGACCAATGAACGCACAAGAAGGTGATAGCTTACCAGTAAGTGCATTTAATGGATTAGAAGATGGTACTTTCCCTTGTGGAACAGCTGCATACGAAAAACGTGGTATAGCTGTAAATGTTCCTGAGTGGAAGATTGAAAATTGTATCCAATGTAACCAATGTGCTTATGTATGTCCTCATGCATGTATAAGACCAGTATTAGTAAATGAAGAAGAAGCTCAAAATGCTCCTGAAAGCTTCAATACTAAAAAAGCATTAGGTAAAGGATTAGAAGGATTACAATATAGAATGCAATTAAGTCCAATGGACTGTACAGGATGTGGAAACTGTGCTGACATATGTCCAGCTAAGCAAAAAGCTTTAGTTATGGAACCTCTTGAAACTCAAGAAGTAGAAATAGAAAACTGGGCATTTGCAGTTGACACTGATAAAGTATCTCCAAAAGGAGATTTAATGGGTACAAACACTGTTAAGGGAAGTCAATTTAGACAACCACTTATAGAGTTCTCAGGTGCTTGTGCAGGATGTGGAGAAACTCCATACATTAAGTTAGTTACTCAATTATTTGGAGATAGAATGATGATAGCAAATGCTACAGGATGTTCTTCTATATGGGGAGGATCAGCTCCTTCGACTCCATACACAACTAACCATGAAGGTAAAGGTCCATCTTGGGCAAACTCATTATTTGAGGATAATGCTGAATATGGATACGGAATGATGCTAGCTGTTAAGCAAATGAGAAACAAGTTATCTGATACTATGGAAACTTTATTAACTATGGATATATGTGATACTGCTAAAGCAGCATTCACTAACTGGTTAGAAACTAAAGAAGATGGAGAAGCTTCTAAAGTTGCTAGTCAAAAAGTATTAGAAGTAATAGGAAATCCATGTGATTGTGCAAATGAAGAAGTAAGAGCATTACTTTCTGAAATAGAATCAAGAAAAGATTACTTAGCTATGAGATCTCAATGGATACTTGGAGGAGATGGATGGGCTTATGACATCGGATACGGTGGACTTGACCATGTATTAGCTTCAGGTGAAAATGTAAACGTACTTGTATTTGATACAGAAATCTATTCAAATACAGGAGGTCAAGCTTCTAAATCAACTCCAATTGCTGCAATGGCTAAGTTCGCTGCTGCTGGTAAGAGATCTAAGAAGAAAGACTTAGGTATGATGGCTATGAGTTACGGAAACGTATATGTAGCACAAGTTGGTATGGGTGCAGATAAGAACCAATTAATGAAGGCTGTAATAGAAGCTGAAAAGCATGATGGACCATCATTAATAATAGCTTACTCTCCATGTATATCTCATGGATTAAAAGAAGGAATGGGAAGAGCTCAAGCAAATATTGAGCAAGCTGTTAAAGCTGGATACTGGCATTTATACAGATACAACCCGACTTTAAAAGCTGAAGGGAAAAATCCATTCTCATTAGATTCTAAAGAACCAACAGAAAGCTTTAAAGAGTTCTTAATGCAACAAGTAAGATACTCTGCAATAGCTAAGCAATTCCCAGATATAGCTGATGAATTATTTACTATGGCTGAAGAAAATGCTAACGAAAGATATAACAACTATAAAAGATTAGCAGAACAATGCTAATATAAGCATAGTTTATAATTAGGGATGGACTTTTAAAAAGTCCATCCCTTTTAAAATATGCTACAATAAAAGAAGAAGTAGGATAAGTTTGGAGGGATAAAAATGAAGACTGTAGAAAGTGAGATAAAATATTTAAAATTATTATCAAAACAGTACCCAAGTATATCAAAAGCAAGTACTGAAATAATAAATTTAGAAGCAATATTAAATCTACCAAAAGGAACAGAGCATTTTATAACAGATATACATGGAGAATATGAACCGTTTGTACATGTATTAAAAAATGGATCAGGTGTTATAAAAAGAAAAATAGAAGAATTATTTTCAAGTACAATGAGAGACTGTGAAAAAAAAGCTCTAGCAACTCTTGTATATTATCCAGAACAAAAATTAGAATTAATAATTAAAGAAGAAGAAAATGTAGGTGATTTTTATAGAATAAATATATATAGACTTATAGAATTATGTAAGTATGCATCTAGTAAATATACTAGGTCTAAGGTAAGGAAGTTATTACCAAAAGATTTCAGATATATAATAGAAGAACTTTTACATGAAAATATAGATGGTCAACATAAGCAGAGATATTATAAAAGTATAGTAGAAACTATAATAGAAATAGACAGAGCGAAAGAATTTATAATAGCAATATCAAAAGTTATACAAAAACTAGTAGTAGATAAATTACATATATTGGGAGACATATATGATAGAGGACCAAGACCCGATATAGTAATGGATACTTTAATGGATTATCACTGTGTAGATATACAATGGGGTAATCATGATATACTATGGATGGGAGCAGCAGCAGGAGAAAAAGCATGTATAGCAAATGCTCTTAGGATATCTGCTAGATATGCAAATCTAGACATTATTGAAGAAATCTATGGAATAAACTTACTACCATTAGCTACCTTTGCGATAGATGCTTACAAAGATGATCCATGTAGTTGTTTTAGGTCAAAGGTAAGTGACCCAGATGTATCAAGTACAGAGCAATCACTAATAGCAAAAATGCATAAAGCAATAAGTATAATTCAATTTAAACTTGAGGGACAAATAATAAATAGAAGACAAGAGTTTGATATGAAACATAGGTTGTTACTTAATAATATAAACTATGAAGAAGGAATCATAACTTTAAAAGGAAAAAAATACAAACTAAAAGATTCTTATTTACCAACTATAGATAAAAATGATCCATATAAATTTACACAAGAAGAAGAAATGGTAATAGATAAATTAGTATCTTCTTTCAAAAATAGTGAAAAGCTTCAAAAGCATGTTTCATTTTTATTTTCAAAAGGGAGTATTTATTTAACATCAAATTCAAATTTATTAATTCATGGATGTATACCTTTAAATGAAGATTCTAGTTTTATGGAAATGAAGTTACAAGGAAAAGTATATGAAGGAAAAGCATTAATGGATAAGATGGAGTCTTTATGTAGAGAGGGCTATTTCTTTAAAGATAATACAAATCAAAAACAATATGGAATGGATATGATGTGGTATCTTTGGAATGGAAAATGTTCATCACTATTTGGAAAAGATGATATGACAACCTTTGAAAGATACTTTATAGAAGAAAAAGAAACTCATAAAGAAAATAAAAATCCATACTTTAAGTTAAGAGAAAATGAAGATATGTGTGAAAAAATATTTAAGGAATTTAATTTAGATAGTAAAGATGCACATATAATAAATGGGCATGTACCTGTAGAAAGTAAAAATGGAGAAAGTCCTATAAAAGCAAATGGTAAAATATTAGTCATAGATGGAGGTTTTTCAAGAGCTTATCAAAATAAAACTGGTATAGCTGGATACACTTTAATATCTAATTCATACAGTTTGCAATTAGTATCTCATAATCCATTTACATCAGCTGAAGAAGCAATCATAAATGAAAGTGATATACTATCAACAACCGAAGTAGTAGAACGTAAAGCAAAAAGAAAAACAGTAAGAGATACAGATGCAGGTATTAAATTAGAAGAAGAAGTAGAAGATTTAAAATTACTGCTAATGGCATACAAAAAGGGCCTAATAAAAGAAACTTAAAAGAGAAGTAGAAATACTTCTTTTTTATATGAAATTATAAATTTAGGTAATTATTAATAATAAATTTATATTGAAAAGGAAGAAAATATGATTAAAAGTTGAGAATAGTTAGAAAATAAAATTAATTTAAAAAATATAGAGAAAAAGTTTTCATAATACTTGACACAACTGTGCAATTATTATAAAATTAGTTCTATAAGAAAGAAAGACAAAAATCGACGTTAAAATAAATTAATAAAATTGGATTGTTACTGATAGAGCAGGCAATACCTAAGTTAAGATATATAATATTTTATATCTTGATTTAGGTATTTTGTAATTTAGGCGATATTTAATCAAATATAGGGGCATAAATAAAGCAACCTATATAATAATTTTAGATAAGAAGTCCAATTAAATTTTAATTAAAGGAGTGAGTAAATAGGCATGATTATTGAAAAAATTTATAACAACAATGTAGTATTGGTTATAGATACAGAAAGTAAAAAAGAACTAGTACTCACTGGATGTGGAATCGGATTTCAAAAAAAAATAGGACAACAAGTAGACCAAAATAAAATAGAAAAAAAGTTTATCACTGAAAATAATGAGTTAACAAAAAAAATAACCAAAATAGCAACTGAAGTTGATGAAGATATATTTAATGCAAGTTCTAAAATAATAGAATATGCAAAACAATATCTAAAATCAGAATTAGATGATTACATATATGCATCACTTACAGATCATATATCATTTGTATTTAAAAGATGTGAACAAAATATTGAAATAAAAAATGATTTATTATATGAAATAAAAAGGATTCATAAAAAAGAATTTGAAGTTGGAAAATGGGCTATAGAATATATAAATAAAGAATTTAACCTTAAATTACCAATAGATGAAGCTGGATTTATAGCAATGCATATAGTAAATGCAAATTATAAAGAAAATACAAGTGAATCGTTTTTAATGACTAACATTGTAAAAGAAATACTTAATATAATAAAATATTATTATTGTATAGAATTTAAAGAAGATGATTTTAATTATGATAGATTAATTACTCATTTAAAATTCTTTGCTAAAAGATTAATAAAAAAAGAAAATGTAGATAATAAAGACAATGAACTTATAAATATTATAAAAATACAATACAAAAAAGCTTATGATTGTTCGTGTAAAATAAAAGATTTTATAGAAAAACAACATGAGTATATAGTAACAGAAGATGAATTATTATATCTTACATTACACATTAATAGAGTTATATCTGCTATAAAATTAAATTAAAAAATTTAATAATGAATATAAAGTAAACGATATTAAGGTTGTTACTGGTTAAACAGGCAAAACTTAAGTTTATAAAAATATATATATGGATAAGATAAAGAATAAGATTCTAAATAATAGAGAATTTTATATTTATATTACATTATATTTTTGTAGATTTAAGTTTTTTTGCATAATATAAAAATTACAATAAAAAATAAAAGGAGATAAATTAAAATGGGATTTTTTAAAAAAATATTTAAAGAAAAAAAAGAACAAATAGTAGCATTAACTAATGGACAATTAGTTGACATATCTGAGGTTCCAGATGAAGTATTCTCAACTAAAATGATGGGTGATGGATTTGCTATGAAAACGATTGATGGAATCGTAGTATCTCCGGTAGATGGGAAAATAGGAACTGTATTTCCAACTAAGCATGCTATAACAATAAATTCTGTAGATGGAAGAGAAATTTTAATACATTTAGGAGTAGATACAGTTAAATTAAAAGGAGAAGGATTCGAAGCCTTCGTTAAAGAAAATCAAGATGTTAAAGCTGGAGATAAATTAGTTAAGATGGATGTTGATTTTATAGAAAAAAACGCAAAATCATCAATGCCTATAGTAATATTCACTAACTTAGAAGGAAATGAATCAGTGAAAATAAAAGAAGGTAGTGTAACTGTTGGAGAATCGGATAGAATAGAAATCACAAAATAATTATAAAAAGATATATAGAAATAAAAAATATACGAAAATATTTATAATAATTGAAATATATGACAAATTAAATCTATAAACTTGAACTAATTCGCAACACATTGCTCAAGCAACGCATATGTTTTTTGAGCAATGTGTTGACGGATACATTTATAGTCTTAATAACTTGGTAGATTTTCAAATTAATGAAAATAATAAAAATGTATGAATGAAGAAAACGTTTGTGCGAAAAGGGAGGAATAATAAATGCTTCAATTTTTACAAAGAATAGGTAAGGCAATAATGCTTCCAATAGCAGCCCTACCAGTAGCCGGTATTTTATTAGGAGTAGGGGGAGCATTACTTAATATAGCAGCTTTAGCTGATGCTCCAGCAATATATCAACCGCTAATTGGTTTTGTTTCAATACCAGCGATTACAGTAATATTAAAAATAATGCAAGGTGTAGGTGATGTAGTATTTGGAAACTTACCACTACTATTTGCAGTTGGTACAGCAGTTGGTTTAGCTAAAGAAGATAAAGGTACTTCAGCGCTTGCTTCAGTATTTGGTTTCTTAATAATGAACAAAGTTATAAGTGTATTATTAGGCTTAGGTGCTACTCAGTTAGGTGTGATAACTGCGACTGAAGTTCCAGCTCAATATGCAACATATGTAACTACAACATTAGGTATATTCACACTTAATATGTCTGTATTTGGTGGTATTATAACTGGTATAATTACATCTGCATTACACAATAAGTATTATAAGATACAATTACCTCAAGTAATAGGATTCTTCTCTGGATCAAGATTTGTTCCAATAGTAGTTTCATTAGCAATGGCACTTACAGGTGCAATACTTGCTTATGTATGGCCATTTGTTCAAGATGGAATAGCATATATAGCAATGGGTGTTAATAATGCTGGAATTTTAGGAACATTCTTATTCGGAGTAATAGAAAGATCATTAATACCGTTTGGATTACACCATGTATTCTACACTCCATTCTGGTTCGGTTCTTTTGTAGATGGTAAAGTTTTAATAGATGGAACTTGGCAAACAGTTCAAGGTGCAAACTACGCTTACTTTGCTCAATTAGGAAGTATGCAAGATTTAGTAGGTGCTTCACCAGAAACAATGTCAACAATAGTATCAGGAACAACAAGATTCATGGCTGGTAAATTCCCATTCATGATGTTTGGATTACCTGCAGCTGCACTTGCAATGTATCACACTGCTGCTCCAAGTAAGAAGAAGGTTGTAGGAAGTTTATTAATTTCAGCTGCAGTTACATCTATGTTAACAGGTATAACTGAGCCAATAGAATTTACATTCTTATTCGTTGCTCCAGTATTATACGGAGTACACTGTATACTTGCAGGACTTTCATTCTTACTAATGGATTTATTAAATGTATTCATAGGAATGACTTTCTCAGGTGGTTTAATAGACTTCTCATTATTTGGTATACTTCCAGCAGGAGCAGGAGTACCAACTAAATGGCTAATGGTTGTGGTAGTTGGATTAGCTTATGCAGCAGTTTACTACTTCTTATTCAAGTTCTTAATAATTAAGTTTGACTTAAAAACTCCAGGAAGAGATGAAAATGAAGAAGAAACTAAGCTTTACAGTAAAGCTGATTATCAAGAATCAAAAGGAGCAAAATCAAGTAAAAATGAAATAGAAGAAAAAGCTCCAGAAGTAATAGCTGCATTAGGTGAAGAAGAAAACTTAGTTTCAGTAGATGCTTGTATAACTAGATTAAGAGTTGAAGTTAAAGATAAAACTAAGGTAGATAAAAATAAGCTTAAAGCATTAGGTGCTGTTGGTGTTATGGAAGTTGGTAATGGAGTACAAGTAATCTTTGGAGCCAAAGCAGATGCATATAAGCATGAGATAAATAGAATATTAGGTAGAAGCTAATAATATTATAAAACAATGATAGTGAAAATTTTTGTTGAGATGTAAACATTATGAGCATAGAGAACATTCCTTTCATGGGTTTGTGTGCAACTCTATGCTCTTTTATTTTATAAAAAAATAGTTATACACTTAGGTATAAAATCCGTTAAATTCTAGAGTAGGTTTTGAAATGTTTTAAGCAGGTTTTATAATGTACAGAGTAGAAAAAAAAATGTATAATAATAGAAGGTAAAGGTAAAGGTAAAAATAAATATTACTTTAATGATAAATAAATAATTAGTAAGTTTTTAAATAAATAAGTACAATACTGATTATATAAAATAAGGTTTATCTTAATTATAATTAAGTTTAGTGGCAATTTAAAATAACTAAATTATAGGAGGTTTTCATGAAATTTTGGAAGATGCAAGGAGCAGGAAATGATTTTGTTGCATTTGATGCAAGGTTTGATAACATAGATTCTGATAATTATAATGAAATAGCATTAAAATTATGTAACAGAAGATTTGGAGTAGGTGCAGATGGATTACTAATAGTTAAAGACTCAGAAACTTGTGATGTTGAGATGGTTTACTATAATTCAGATGGGTCTAGAGGTGAGATGTGTGGAAATGGTATAAGATGCTTTTCAAAATTCGTATATGAAAATAATATAGTAAATAAAACTACTTTTAAAGTAGATACATTAGATGGTGTCAAAATTATTGAGCTAGATTTAATTGATGAAATGGTAAATAATATTAAAGTTGATATGGGTATGTATAGTCTTACACCTAATAAGATACCTGTAAGTGAAGAATTTAATAATGAAAAAAATTTTATTAATAAACAAATACAATTATCTAATGAAACTATTATAGTAAGTTCCTTATTGATGGGAGTGCCTCATACTATAATATTTACAGACGATGCTAGTGAACAAATTGCAAGTAAATATGGTAGAGAAATTGAAAATCATAAAGTATTTCCTAAAAAGACCAATGTGAATTTTGTAAAAATAGTAAACAAAGATAATATAGAAGTTTATACTTGGGAAAGAGGATGTGGATTTACTTTAGGGTGCGGAACAGGAATGACAGCATCTGTTATAGTGGCTAATTTACTTGGGAACGTTAATAATATTGTCAAAGTCAAGTGTCCAGGTGGAGAAGTTAAGATAGACATTAGTGATAAAATTTATATGATAGGTAGTGCAGAAAAGATATTTGAAGGAGATATAAAATTATAGACTGTCTATAAAAAAAGTATAGCCATTGTGTTCTTAGGAACTAGTGCTATATCCTCGATGCTTGTAACAAAAATGGATTAAGGTAATAATTGGATAAATAATAAATAATAAATAATAAATAATAAAACTAAATCAAAAAGAAATTATCTTAACAAAAAAGCAGGTTGTATATATAAATATATACAACCTGCTTTTTTGTTATTCATTAGAAAAAGTAGTATTAAAAGTAGATTTGTTTAAAATATAATTTTTAGGATATACACTGTAAGTTTGTTTAAAGGCTCTAACAAAGTTAGAATAATCATTAAATCCCCACTTAATAGTCTTGGTTTGAATTATAAAGTAATTCAAATAAAGCGTTAAGTACTTTGAGTAATATTGAGAGCATTTTTTGAAATGTTTAAAGCATATATTATAAAATATGGGGGAATGATTATATGAAATTAAATCAAGTTATACAAAATTTAAATATATTAAGATTAAAAGGAAATTTAGATATAGAAATAACTAATGTACAATATGACTCAAGGAAAGTTACAGAAGGAACATTATTTATATGTATAAAAGGATTCAATTCAGATGGACATAAATATATACAAAGTGCTATAGAAAAGGGTGCAAAAGTATTTTTAGTTCAAGAAAATGTTAATATAGATGGATGTACGTTTATAAAAGTAGAAGATACTAGAAAAGCTATGGCAACTATAGCAGATAATTTTTACAATCATCCATCAAAGAAATTTGGAGTTGTAGGAGTTACAGGAACCAATGGTAAAACTAGTATAACTACACTCTTAAGTGAAATTCTAAATTTAAATAATAAAAAAGTAGGTCTTATAGGGACTATAAAGATATTTGATGGAGATAAAGAGGTGGAATCAAACTCAACAACGCCTGAAAGTATTGAGTTACAAGAATGTTTTAATTCTATGTTAAACAATGGATGTGATTATTGTGCAATGGAGGTATCTTCTCACTCTTTAGTTTTAAATAGAGTAGATGAAACTGAATTTAAATTAGGTATATTTACAAACTTAACACCAGACCACTTAGATTTCCATAAAGACTTAGAAGATTATAGAGAAGCAAAAGAGCAATTATTCTACAAAACAATAGTAGCAAATATAATAAACATAGATGATGAAGGTGGAGCTAAAATACATAAAAATATAAAAAATTTAAAAACACCTTGCTATACTTATGGAATAGATAATTCGGCAGATTTTAGAGCTACAAATATTAAAATAGATGCAAGTGGAGTATCTTACAAATTAACAACTCCAACATATGAAGAAGATATATTTGTACCAGTACCAGGTAAATTTACCGTTTATAACACATTAGCAGTAATAGCTGCATGTTATATGCTTAATATACCTAAAGAAGTTGCTATAGAAGGATTAAGAAATACTAGTGGAGTTGCTGGTAGATTTGAAACTATACAAAATGATACAGGAATAAGTGTTATAGTAGATTACGCACATACTCCAGATGCACTTGAAAATATATTAAATACAGTTAAAAAATTTGCAAAAGGAAATATAATAACTGTATTTGGATGTGGTGGAGATAGAGATACAGCTAAAAGACCTTTAATGGGAACTATATCTCAAAAGCTATCAGATATATGTATAGTTACATCAGATAATCCGAGAACGGAAGACCCTAATTTAATAATAGAAGATATATTAGAAGGATTAGATAAAAATAATGAAAACTATAAAGTAATAATAGATAGAAAAGAAGCTATAGAGGAAGCTATAAAAATGGCAAAACCTGAAGATGTAGTAATAATAGCAGGTAAAGGTCATGAAGACTATCAAATAATAGGAAAAACCAAGCATAGTTTTGATGATAAAAAAATTGCGATTGAAGTATTGAATAAGAAATATTTATGTAAATAGATTGTGACAGAATAGGTTAGAATTTTGACAGGATATATCAAATGAAGTATAATTAATAGAGAAGCTTAATGAAGAATGATGAATTTTTGAAGAGGTGAAAGTAATGGATAATATAGTTATACAACCAGTATTGGTTGGTGGAGATATAAACTGCTACAGTGTAGCAAGAGCGTACCATGAAGCTTATGGAATTAAGTCTATAGCTTTTGGTAGATATGCATTAGGAGCAACTAAAGACAGTAATATAATAGATTTTAGAATTGACCCAAGAATAACTGAAGAAGAAGAGTTTATAAAAGTGTTATTAAAAACTGCAGATGAATTAGCAGCACCTAACAAAAAGTTAATAATAATGGGATGTACTGACGAATATGCAGAATTAATAATAGACAATAGAGAACTACTAAAAGAAAAATATATAGTTCCTTATATAGATAGCGACCTAAAAAATAAATTAATAGAAAAAGAATTATTTTATCAAATGTGTGAAGAAAAAGGATTAGATTATCCTAAGACTTTCATATACTCAAAGGGTGACAAAATAGAAGACTTCGGATTTAATTATCCAGTTATAATAAAGCCTTCTGACAGTGTATTATACTGGCAATTCCCATTTGAAGGTATGAAAAAAGCATACGTAGCTAATGATGAAAAAGAATTTATAGAAATAACTAGTTCAATATATGCAGGTAAGTATGATAAAAATTTAATAATACAAGACTTTATACCAGGTGATGATTCACATATGAGAGTTTTAACTTGCTATTCAGATCAACATGGTAAAGTTAAAATGATGTGTTTAGGACATGTATTATTAGAAGAACATACTCCAAAAGGAATAGGAAATCATGCAGCGATAATAACAGAGTATGATGGTCCTTTAATGGAAAAATTCAAAACATTCTTAGAAGATATAAACTATACAGGATATTCTAACTTTGACATAAAGTTTGATACTAGAGATAACACATATAAAGTATTTGAGATAAACTTAAGACAAGGTAGAAGTAACTACTATGTAACAAGTTCTGGAAATAATATAGCTAAATATATAGTAGAAGATAGAGTATTTAATAGAGAGTTAGATTTAAAAGTTCAAAAGGACCCATTCTTCTGGCATGTTATACCAAATAATGTAGTTTACAAGTATGTTAAGAATCAAGAATTAATTAACAAAGCTAAAGAATTAAATGCACAAGGTAAAAGTGCAACATCATTTGGATATGACAAAGATTTAAAAGGAAACTTCAAGAGACGTTTGTATATATTCTTATATAATATAAACCAAATGAAAAAGTTTAAAAAATACTGTAAATAGATTGGTGATGTAATTATGGAAGCTAACAAGACAGTTGGAGTGATTGGTGGGCTAGGACCTATGGCTACGGTTTATTTTTATGATATGATAGTTAGATTGACAGATGCAAAATCTGACCAAGAACATATTGATATGATAATAACTAATCGTGCAACAACACCTGATAGAACTGATTATATAATTGGAAAGTCTACTAATAGTCCTGTAGATGTACTTAAAAAAGATGCTAAAAAACTAGAACAATGTGGAACTGATTTTTTGGTAATTACATGTAATACAGCACATTACTTTTATGAGCAAATAGTAGGAAGTGTAAATATACCAGTTTTAAATATAACAGAAGAAACTGTTAAATATGCAAAACAAAAAGGTCATAAGAAACTAGGCATACTAGCTACAACAGGAAACATACAAACAAAACTTTATCAAAATATGTGTGAAAAATATAGTATAGATTACTTAGTACTAGATGATGAAAAACAACAATATATAATGGATATCATTTATAAAGATATAAAAAGTGGAAAAAGTGCGGATATGAGTAAATTCAACATAGTTATTCAATATTTAAAAGAAAATAATTGTGATGGTGCTATACTAGGATGTACAGAACTTGCTATTTTGAAGAATGATAATAATTTAGATAATGAATTTTATATAGATTCTCTAGAAGTTTTAGCTAGAAAAACTATAAATTTATGTGGAAAAGTAGCAAAGTAGTTATTTATTTAGCTGATGAAATATAGTTTATATATTTAATAAACAAAAAATAGAGTAGTTGAAGCTACTCTATTTTTCTAGAAATTATTATGAAAAAAATTGTAGATTTAGTAATAATTTGTAATTAAAAATATAGCTATCTTATGCTATACTACATACTTAAGAGTAATTAGGAGGAGGGCTAGAGTATGAAATTACTAGAAATAATGAATGAGGTAGTATTTACTTACAATAAGCTTTGGGATGATATAAAAAACACAGAGATAAGAGATTTAGCATATAATTCTTCTAAATGTGAAGATGGATATATATTTGTAGCAATAAAAGGTGAAACGGTAGATGGTCATAAATATGCACAAAAGGCATATGAAAAAGGAACTAGAGTATTTATATTACAAGATGATATAAATCTTAATGAGGATGCTATAAAGCTGTTTGTAAAGGACAGTAGAATAGCTTTATCAAAAATGTCATCAAACTATTTTAGAAATCCGTCAAAAGATTTAAAGGTTATAGGAGTTACAGGTACAAAAGGGAAAACTACTATAACAAATTATATAAGTGAAGTTTTAAATAAAGCAAGATTAAATACTGGTGTTATAGGAACTAATGGAACTTTTTATAATGGAATAAGTGAAAAAACATTTAATACAACTCCAGAAAGTTATGAATTACACAGAATATTTAGGAATATGCTAGATAATGGTGTTAAATGTGTATCTATGGAAGTATCATCAGGTGGGATAATGATGGAAAGAGTTAGAGATATTGATTTTGATGTAGCTATATTCTCTAATTTATCACTGGATCATATAGGACCAAAAGAACATCCAACATTTGAGCATTATTTAGAATGTAAATCAAGATTATTTACATTAGCCAAGCATGGAATTGTCAACATAGATGATGATTATGCAAATCAGATAATAGAAAAAGCAACTTGTGACATAGAAACGTTTGGTATAGAAAATAAAGCAGATATAGTTGCAAGTAATATAGAATACTCTAGAGAATTAGACTCTTTAGGTGTAAGTTTTGATGTATATGCAAAAGATGAGCAATTTGATGCATATATATGTTCACCAGGAACATTTAGTATATATAATGCATTAGCGGTTATATCTGTTTGTAGATACTTAGGTGTTGAACAAAACATAATGATAGACGCATTAAAAAGTGCAAAAGTAAAAGGAAGAGTAGAAGTATTACCAGTTCTTGATTATGCAACTGTAATAATAGATTATGCTCATAATGGAGTAAGCTTAGAAAACATATTGCAAACACTAAAGAAATATGATCACAATAGATTAATATGTTTATTTGGATCAGTAGGTGGAAGAACAGAATTAAGAAGAAAAGAACTTGGTGATATAGCAGCGAGAGAATGTGATTTATGCATATTAACAAGTGATAATCCAGATTTTGAAGATCCGATGAATGTGATAAAAGATATAGCAGATTCATTTAAAAACTCAGATTGTGAATATATAGTAGAACCAGATAGAAAAGTAGCTATTGAAAAAGCACTAGAGATAGCTAAAGAAGGTGATATGATAGTATTTGCAGGAAAAGGGCATGAAGAATATCAGTATATAAAAGGAGAATGGATACCTTTTAGTGAAACTGAAATAGCTGTAAATGCGGCTAAAAAAATTATGGATAATAAAAATAAAAAACAACTTTCATAATATTAATAAGCATAGAAAAGAGAAGTTTTATTACTTCTCTTTTCTATGTAAAAAATAATTATAAATAGTATAGATAATTATTAAAAAATCTAACATTAGAAAGAGGTTGATTTATGGATAAAGGAGCTATACTTTTAACGCTACTTGAAAAATCAAGTTTAATAATAGTTTTGTTTATTATAATAACTAAGATAAAAGGGCTTAAGTACATATTTCAAAAAGAAACTTATAAGATACGTGATTTAGTTGTTATATCAATAATATTTACTATATTAGCTATTTTAGGGACTTATAATGGTATAAGTGTAGATGGGTCATTAGCTAATACTAGAATAGTTGCAATAGTATCTGGAGGGATATTATTTGGACCATTAGTAGGAATAACTTCAGGTTTTATATCTGGTTTTCATAGGTATATTATAGATATAAATGGAATCACATCTATACCATGTTTTATATCTAGTATATTTGCAGGAATAATATCTGGATATTTTAATAAGAATATAAGTGAAAAATACAAATGGATTTGTGGAATTATGTGTGGAATAATATCAGAAAGTATAACTATGGCTTTAATATTTTTTATCTCTAAGCCACACAATGAAGCAATATCAATTATAAGTAAAATATATATGCCAATGATGGTAGGACAAATAGGAATAGGTTTTTTAGTTTCTATTGTACAAGCCATAAAAAAAGAAAAAGAAGAAATTGCAGCTTATCAATCAAAGCTAGCATTAAATATAGCTAATAAAACATTGCCATACTTTAGATGTGTTAATGAAGAGTCTTTAAAAATTATATGTAGCATTATAAAAGAGGAGATAAATTCAGATGCAGTAGCAATAACAGATACAGAAAAAGTACTAGCATATGTGGGTGATGGAGAAAATCTGTTTAATAATAGTAATATAGAACTTAGTAAAATAACTAAAGAAGCAATGAGAGAAAATAAAATACTAAATATAAAAGTAGATAAAGATGAATATTCTTTAAATGAAAAAATAAATTTAAAAACAGGCATGATCATACCTCTAACAGATTCTCAAGGCGTTATGGGAAGCTTAAAAATATATTATACAAAAAGGTATGATATTAGCCATTCAAAACAATCTTTAGCAATAGGATTATCTCATATTATATCTACATTAATGGAAATATCTAAGATTGAGAAAATTAAAGAAGCTAAGAATAGAGCAGAAATTAAAGCATTACAGACTCAAATAAATCCACATTTTTTATTTAATGCATTAAATACCATAACTTGTTTTATAAGGATAAATCCAGATAAGGCAAGGCAACTTATAATAAATTTATCTACATACATGAGGTACAATTTAGAAGTAAATGATAATCTTATAGATATAGAGAAAGAGTTAGAACAAGTAAAGGCGTATGTTGAAATAGAAAAAGCAAGGTTTGGAGATAAATTAAGTGTAATTTATGATATAGATGAAGATATACAGATAAAAATGCCAAGTCTTATAATTCAACCATTAGTAGAAAATGCAATTATACATGGAATAAGAGAAAATGGTGGATATGGAACGGTTATAATAAGAGTTAAGAAGGATTCTAATAAGGTTAAAATTTGGGTAGAAAATGATGGTATTACTATAGATAAAGATATAATTGAAAAAGTATATAATAATGATATGCCAGAAAATAAAATAGGACTTTATAATGTTCATTTAAGATTAAAGCTAATTTATGGACAAGGTCTTAGTATATATAGGCTAAGCCCGGGTACTAAAATAGAGTTTTATATTTAGTAGGGAGGGAATAATGAGAGCAATAATAGTTGAAGACGAATTTCCTGCAAGAGAAGAACTTAAATATTTTATAAATAGATTTAGTAACATAGATATTATTAGTGAATTTGATAATGGAGTAGATGTATTAAAATTTATACAAGAAACTAAAATAGATATTATATTTTTAGATATTAACATACCATTACTTGATGGAATGTTGCTTGCAAAGACTATAAAACAGTTTAAAATAAGCCCTAAAATAGTGTTTATTACTGCATATAAGGAACATGCAGTAGATGCTTTTGAGCTTGAGGCTTTTGACTATATACTAAAACCATATTCAGAAGAAAGAATAGTTTCTATGTTAAATAAGATTAATAAAATAGATGTAGCAGATGTGAAAATAAGTGTAGAGGAAAAAATATCCAATAAAGATGATATAATATCTAGTGTTAGCTTATGGAAAAATGATAAATTAATGGTAGTAAATATAAGCGATATATATTATTGTGAAGCTAAAGAAAGAGAAACAATAGTGTTTACAAAGGATAGTGAATATATAGTAAAATCGAGTATAACAGAATTTGAAAAAAATCTAAAAAGTAATATATTTTTTAAAACTCACAGGTCTTATATAGTAAATATACATAAAATAAAAGAAATAATACCTTGGTTTAATAATACATATAAACTAAAGTTAAAATATAGAGAATCAGAAATACCGGTCAGTAGAAGTAAAATAAAAGATTTTAGAAAAATTATGCATATATAAATGTAATTTATGTATTAAATTGTGCATTTCATGTAAAAATTAATCTTATTTATGCGAATAAAAGTTATTATATTGTTGAAATAATTAATCTTTAAAATATAAATCTTATGGAGGAGAAAACGATATGATATCATTTTTAGCATGTTTAGCATTTCTTATAGGTGGATACTTCATTTATGGAAATATAGTTGAAAAATCAGTAAAGCTGGATGATTCAAGTTCTACACCAGCAATAAAATTAGAAGATGGTGTAGATTATATGCCAATGCCTTGGCATAAGGTATTTTTAATACAATTTTTAAATATAGCGGGAACGGGTCCTATATTTGGAGCTATAATGGGGGCGTTATTTGGACCTGTAGCATTTTTATGGATAACGTTTGGTACTATTTTTGCAGGAGGAGTACATGACTTCCTATCAGGAGTTATATCTATGAAACATGATGGAACTTCTGTTTCTGAGATAGTTGGTATATATCTAGGGGGCAAAATGAAGTCGGTTATGAGAGTATTTTCTGTAATACTATTAATATTAGTTGGTACAGTATTTGTTACATCTCCAGCAGGATTGTTAACATCTATGACTGGTATAGATAAAAATATTTGGGTTGTATTAATAATAATTTACTATATGTTAGCTACAGTTTTACCAATTGATAAAGTTATAGGTAAAATATATCCTGTATTTGGAGCAGCTTTATTATTTATGGCAATAGGTTTATGTGGTGCTATATTTGTAGGTCATTTTAATGGAACTATGCCTATGCCGGAAATTACTTTACAAAATTTACATCCAGATGGATTGTCTATGTTCCCATTCTTATTTGTTACTATAGCTTGCGGTGCAATATCTGGATTCCATGCGACTCAGTCTCCGATGATGGCAAGATGTATACAAAAAGAGTCTGAAAGTAAAAAAGTTTTCTATGGAGCAATGGTTGTAGAAGGTATAGTTGCTTTAATCTGGTGTGGTGTTACAATTGCATTCTTTGGAGATAGTTTAGCTATATCTAGTGCTTTAAAAGAGTATGATGGACTATCAGGTGTAGTAGGTGTTTTATCTAGAGAATTACTAGGGCCAATAGGATCAGTTCTTGCAGTACTTGGTGTTGTTGCTTGTCCTATAACTAGTGGTGATACAGCATTTAGAAGTGCTAGACTTACTATAGCTGATGCATTTAAGATAAAGCAAGAAGGATTTAAAAATAGATTTATATTAGCAATACCACTATTTGCAGTTTGTATAGGTCTTACATTTATAGATTTTAACATAATATGGAGATATTTTGCTTGGTCTAACCAAACATTAGCTACTATATTCTTATGGGCGGGAACAGTATTTTTATTAAAGACTAAATCAAATTATTGGATGACTTTAATGCCAGCAACATTTATGACTGCAGTATGTAGTTCATATATATTACAAGCCCCAGAAGGATTTAGATTAAACGCACAATTATCTAACGGTGTTGGAGTAGTTACTGCAGTAGTATTATTCTTAGTATTTATGAAAAATAAATCTAAGCTAAAAGAAGATAAAGAAGATATAAAAATAGCTTAATAATATAAAATAAAAAGCCTTCTCTATATATAAACATAGGGAAGGTTTTTTACATATTAAAAAAGCTTATAGAATATGGTAAACCCATAACTATAAGCTTTTATTATTATACGTTAAATCTGAATAATATAACGTCTCCATCTTTAACTATATATTCTTTACCTTCAAGTTTAACAAGACCTTTTTCTTTAGCAGCACTCATAGTACCAACTCCAACTAAGTCGTTAAATGCTATAGTTTCTGCTCTTATGAATCCTCTTTCTATATCAGAGTGTATCTTTCCACCAGCGGCAGGAGCTTTTGTACCAACTTTTATAGTCCAAGCTCTAACTTCTTGAGGACCAGCTGTTAAGTAAGACATAAGTCCAAGTAAAGCATAAGAAGACTTTATTAATTTATCTAATCCAGATTGCTCTAATCCTAATGTTTCTAAGAATTCTTTTTTCTCTTCATCAGAATCAAGTTCAGATATTTCTGCTTCTATTTGAGCACAAACAACAACAACCTCAGCATCTTCAGTAGCTGCAAAATCTCTAACTCTATTAACATATTCATTATTTTCAGCTTCATCAGCTAAATCGTCTTCAGATACGTTAGTAGCGTATATTACTGGCTTAGAAGTAAGTAAGTTTAATGAATCAACGAAAGCCTTTTGATCGTCATTGAATTCCATAGTTCTAACACATTTACTATCTTCTAAAGTAGCCATTATTTCCTTTAAGAATTCAAGTTCAGCAGCAAGTGCTTTATCAGCTCTAGCAGCTTTAGCTCCTTTTTGTATTCTTCTTTCTAATATCTCTATATCAGAGAATATTAACTCTAAATTTATAGTTTCCATATCTCTTAAAGGATCAACAGAACCATCAACATGAATAACGTTAGGATCTTCGAAACATCTAACAACGTGAACTATAGCGTCAACCTCTCTGATATGAGATAAGAACTTATTCCCTAAACCTTCACCTTTAGAAGCTCCTCTAACTAATCCTGCTATATCACAGAATTCTATAGCTGTAGGAACTATTTTTTTAGAATCATATAATTCCTTTAATTTATCTAACCTCTCATCTGGAACAGAAACAACACCAACGTTTGGTTCTATTGTACAGAATGGGTAGTTTGCAGATTCTGCACCTGCTTGAGTTATTGCATTAAATAGTGTACTTTTACCTACGTTTGGTAAACCAACTATACCTAATTTCATAGTCATCGTCCTCTCTTTTGTCATATTTATATATTATAAATTTAAACAACCTGTTAAGGCATTAAATTGGGTTAAAAAGCCAATTTAGCAAATTTACAAGATCTTATTATAGACATACATATTGATTATACCTCATATATATAATAGATGTAAACTAGACATTGCATCAAAAATTTTGTTGGGGTTGATTTTATGTGGGTTTCAATTATTTTATTTACATCTATAGCTTTAAGTTTGATATTTAATGGGCAAATGGAAAATATATTTATAGTCTTGTCAACAGTACTGATTTATAAGCAAATAATAATCAATAAAAGTTATAAATATATGGTTTATGGGCTTATTATTTCATTTATTGGTGTAAATTTCATGATAACCTTTGGATTTAGAGATTATATAAGTTTTAAAGATATACAAATAGGAGAAGATAATAAAGAAACATTAATATTATTAGTTTCGGAGGGAGAATCTAAAAACTATAATTTAAAAGAGCGTTCTACGCAAATTCATTATGAAGAAGGATATAAATCCTTATTAACAGGAATCAAAGACCTACATAATTATAAAAACTATTATAACCAATTAGGAGGTAGTACTTTTAAACAAGAAGCTGAAGAAGTTGCTACGAAATTAAGTTATCAATTAGGAGAAGGATATAAAGTAGTTAATTCTTATATGTATACTCAGCCATACTTTGAGAATTCACTAGAAGACATAGCTTCTAAAGGATACAAAAAAATAATAATTTGTCCACTTTTTATGACACAAGGAAAAGATTATGAAATATTTAAGCAAAGATATGAAAAATTAAACTTAGTATCTTATAATTTGATGGATATAGAAATATTAGAACCTTTTTATAAATCGAATAGTTTAGCAATGGTTTATAAAAATGAAATATTAAAAAATATAAGAAGCGTAGGTGAAGATTCAGGTTTACTACTAATAGGATTACATGACAAAAATAATTTAGAACAAGATATACTATTTAGAGAAAAAATAAAAGAATATATAGCGCATGAAGAAAAAAACATAGACATTCAAATAAAATTACCTCTTTTAGAAAATAATAAAAAAGATATAATAAAATCAGGAGAAGAATTGTTAGAATATGGAATTAACACCTTGTATGTTGTATTACCGACATGTACAATTGACACTATATATACTAAACATTTAGTACAAAGTATACTTGAAGAACTTGATATGGGAGATACTAAGTTTTATTATATAAATCCTGATAGAAAAATGGACGCAATAGTGGATGAACTTTTTACAAGAATATCATTAATGAATCAAATAGGAGGATAAAATGGAAAAAGACATTAAGAAAATAAACCTAGGCAAAAACATTAATCTAACATTAATACCAGCTACAAAGTTTAAATCTAATCTTGTTAGTATTTACATACAAAGGTTATTAGATAAAGAAGAAGCTACAAAAAATGCATTACTACCAACTATTATAACGAGTGGATGCGAAAAATATCCAAGCTTAAGAGAAATATCAAATAAGTTAGATGATTTATATGGATCTTCTATGTTAGGAGATGTATCTAAAAGAGGAGAGCGTCAAGTAATTACTTTTAAAATAATCAGTACTAATGAAAGATATTTAGATGAAAAAATATTTACAGATGTAATAGGATTTTTCAATGAAGTTTTAAATAAGCCTCTAGTGGTTGACGGTGGATTTAATAAGGAATATTTAGATATAGAAAAAACTAATTTAAAAGATAGAATTCAATCAAAAATAAATGATAAAAGCAGATATGCGCTTGAAAGAACTTTTGAAGAAATGTGTGAAGGTGAAAAATTTAGTATAAGTGAAATTGGCTATGAGGAAGATTTAGACAAAATAAGCCCTCAAGATCTGTATGAACACTATAAAAAGATAATAAGAACATCTCCTATAGACATAGTTATAGAAGGCGATTTTGATGAAAAAGAAGTTGTAGATACAATAAGTAAAAACTTCACTTTCGAAAGAGATGAAATAATACAAATACCTAGAGAAGAATACAAAAAAAATATAGAAAAAGTAAAAGTAATTGAAGAAAAAATGGATATAACTCAAGGTAAGTTAGTAATGGGATATAGAACTAATATAGATTTTAAAGATGAAGATAGATATTATCCATTGGTAGTGGGATGTAATGTATTAGGTGGCGGACCACATTCTAAAATGTTTATAAACATAAGAGAGAAAGAAAGTTTATGTTACTACATTTATTCATCAGTTGAAAAACACAAAGGTATATTATTTGTATCATCAGGAATTGAAGTACAAAACTATGAAAAAACGGTAGAACTTGTCAAGAAGCAATTAGAAAGTCTAAAAGCAGGCGACATATCACAAGATGAAATAGAAAATAGTAAAAGTGCGTTAATAAATTCAATGAAGTCATTATCTGACAGTATAGGTGGAATGTCTGATTTCTATTTTGCGCAAAGTATGAGTAATACAAATTCTACAATAGAACAAATAATAGACAATGTAGGTAAGGTTAAAAGTGAAGATATAGTTAAAGCTTTTGAGGAAATAGAACTTGATATCGTTTATTTCTTAAGAAATTAAGTGAGGTGACATATATGAAAAAAATAGTTAATGATATATTAAAAGAAGAAGTTTATTATGAAAAGTTAGAAAATGGATTAGATGTATATTTTATGCCGAAACATGGATTTACTAAAAAGTATGCAATTTTAGCAACTAATTATGGATCCAATGAATTAGAATTTGTTCCAATTGGAGAAAGTGAAAAATTTAGAGTTAATGAAGGTATAGCCCATTTCTTAGAACATAAAATGTTTGAACAACCAGATGGAGGAAATGCATTTGATAAATTCTCTAAATGGGGAGCTAGTGCAAATGCTTTTACAAATTTTACAATGACAGCATATTTATTTTCAGGAACTGAAAATTTTTATGATAGTTTAGACCACCTAATAGATTATGTTCAAACTCCATATTTTACAGATGAAAACGTGGAAAAAGAAAAGGGAATAATAGAGCAAGAAATAAAAATGTATGAAGATGATCCTGATTGGAATGTATACTTCAATTGTTTAAAAGCATTATATGTAAATCATCCAGTAAGAGTTGATATAGCAGGAAGCGTTGAAAGTATCTATAAAATAACAAAAGAAGAACTATATAAATGTTATAATACATTTTATAACCCGGGAAATATGGCATTATTTGTTGTAGGAGATTTAGATTTTGATAAGGTTATGGAAGTAGTTAAAAAAGTTAACAATTATGATGTAGATAAACTATCTAATGAAATACAAAGATTTTATCCAGAGGAACCAGACAGAGTTAATGAAAAAGAAATAGTGGCAAAATTCCCTATATCAATGCCTATGTTCAATATAGCTTTCAAGGATAATAAAGTAGGAATAAGAGGAAATGAGCTTTTAAGAAAAGAGATAGTTACAGAAATTTTAATAGATATGATTTTTAAAAGAGGTAGTAGGTTATTTGAAGATTTATATATGAAGGGTCTTATAAATGACAACTTCGGAGGAGGATTCTCTTCTCAAGTAGATTATGGATTTACTATAATTGGAGGAGACTCTAAGGACCCTAGAGAAGTAAAAAGAGTAATATTAGAACATATAGAAAAATATAAAAATGAAGGCCTTAATAAGCATGAATTTGAAAGAACTAAGAAGAAAAAGATAGGAAGTTTCTTAAAATATTTTGACTCAGTAAACTTTATAGCTAACAATTTTATATCTTATAATTTTAAGGGAATAAATGTACTAGATTATTTAGATGTATTAAAGGATGTTACTTTTGAAGAGGTTGAAGAAAGATTAAAATCGCATCTAAAAGAAGAATATTGTGTGATATCTATAGTTGAACCTAGTAAATAAAGTACAAATAAGAGTAGAATTGTTACAATTCTACTCTTATTTTTGTTATAATATTACAATAAACTTCATAAAAAATACAAATTATATTTGTATAATAAGTAATATATGTATATGCACAAAATAAAAATACATAAATTGAAAAATATTAAAAATAAGAGGTGATAATATGGATAGAGTAGCATTTAGCATATTTGGAATAGATGTTATGTGGTATGGTATTCTTATGGCAACGGGTATGATTTTAGGAACGTTAATAGCAATAAAAGAAGCTAAGAGAGTTGGCCTAAAAGAAGATGATGTATTAGATTTAGCAATAATTGCTATACCTATAGGATTATTAGGTGCGAGATTGTATTATGTAATATTTAATTGGGAATATTATTCTCAAAATACTTCTCAAATTTTAAATTTCAGAGGTGGAGGAATGGCAATCCATGGTGCTCTTATTGGAGGAATACTTACAGGATATATTTTCACTAGAATAAAGAAAATAGATTTCTTAAAAATGGCAGATGTTGTTATAATAGGTATGCCACTTGCACAAGCGATAGGTAGATGGGGAAATTATATAAATGGAGAAGCTCACGGAGGTCCAACAAATTTACCATGGGCTATAGTAGTTGATGGAATTAAAGTTCATCCAACATTTTTATATGAATCAATATGGAACTTAGGAATATTTATATTCTTATGGATATTTAGAAAGAAAAAGCAATATGAAGGGCAAATTATAGTATACTATGTAACACTGTACTCTCTAGGAAGGTTCTTTATAGAAGGACTTAGAACAGATAGTCTTATGATAGGACCACTTAGAATGGCTCAAGTTATAAGTTTAGTAGGTGTAATTGGTGGTATAATCGTTCATATATATTTGTCAAAGAGAAATAAACAAAGTACAATAGAACAATAAAAAATTAGCATAACATAAAAAGTAAGCAATTAAGGAGAAAATACAAAATGGAATTTCATCACGTGTCCGTACTCTTAAATGAGTGCATAGATAATTTAAACATAAAGCCAGATGGTGTATATGTAGACTGTACAATGGGTGGTGCAGGACACTCTAAGGAGATAGTAAAGAAACTATCAGATAAAGGGTTATTTATAGGATTTGATCAAGATCAAAATGCTATAGATACTGCTACAGAAAGATTAAGTGAATATAGTGATAGAGTTAAATTTGTTCACAGTAATTTTGAAAATATAAAAGAAGAGTTAGCTAAAATAGGCATCCATAAAATAGATGGAGTACTTGCAGATTTAGGAGTTTCATCTCATCAATTAGATGAAGCGGATAGAGGATTTTCATATATGCAAGATGCACCACTTGATATGAGAATGGATGTAAGATGTGAATTTTCTGCATATGATGTGGTAAACACTTATAGTGAAGAGGAACTTGCAAAAATAATAAAAGATTATGGTGAAGATAATTGGGCTAAACGTATAGCTAAGTTTATCGTAGAACTAAGAGCTGAAAAGCCAATAGAGACTACTGGAGAACTTGTAGAAATAATTAAGAAGGCTGTTCCTAAGAAAGCTAGAATGGATGGCCCACATCCAGCTAAGAGAACATTCCAAGCTATAAGAATAGAAGTAAACAATGAACTTGGTGTAATAACTAATATGATAGATGATGCAGTTTCTATAATGAATGAAGGTGGAAGAGTTTGTATAATAACATTCCATTCACTAGAAGATAGAATTGTAAAAAATGCATTTAGAGATTTAGCTCTAGATTGTGTATGCCCATCTAATTTACCTATATGTCAGTGTGATAAAGAATCTCTTGTAAAAGTTATAACAAGAAAACCTATATTACCAACTGATGAAGAAATAGAAGTAAATCCAAGATCAAGAAGTGCAAAGTTAAGAGTAGCAGAAAAAAAATAGATATAAAGACATAGATACAAAGAAGGAGGAAATTAAATTTCCTCCTTCTTTGTATTGTATTAAATTAAAAGAATAGCTATCTAAAATCTTAATCTAAAATATTTTAACTAAGTTAGAATAATAAAAATATGTAAGTATATATACAATAAATCATATAATAAAATACTGAAAAATAGCATCTTTTATGAATATAAAAAGATGTTATTTTTTAGTATTTTAAGTTTATTCTTAAAAAAATGGTGTTTAGTGTATTAATTTTGGTTTAACTACTTAAAGGGAAGAGAAGGTTAAATAACAAATATATAATAATAGATTTAATAAATTGCAAGGGTGGAATTTATGAAAAAAAATAATAAAATTAAGGACATGAATGAATATAAAAGGAAAAAAAAGAATAAACATAAAAGTAAAAGGCCAGTAAAATTAAAAAAAAGATTATGTATATTTCTTATATCAATCAGTACTTTAGGAATAGTGATAGGTAGTATATGTGGTTATACAGTTGTATCTGAACTTAAATATGACATCCATTATTTAAAAAAAGAGCTACGAAAAGAAGAAATCATACTAGAAGAACAAAAAGCTAAGGTTGATACAAGTACATCAATACAGGAAATAGAAAAAAAGGCTAAAGAAGAACTTAATATGGACTATCTTAAAGACAGCCAAATAAGATATATAGAGGCTGAAAAGTAAGGGGGAAAACACTTGAATAAAAAGATAAAAAGAATAAGTAAAAAGAGACTAGTACTTGTTCTTATACTAGCATGCGCTCTATTTTTAGGTCTTACAGTTAGAACGGGATATATTCAGTTAGTAAAGGGAGATTGGTTAAGTACTAAAGCTACAGACCAACAAACAAGAGAAATTCCTATAGAGCCTAAAAGAGGAACTATATATGATAAGAATATGAAAGAGCTTGCAGTAAGTGTTACTAAATATACAGTATGGTGTAAACCGGTAGAAGTTAAGGATAAGGAAGATTCAGCAAAAAAAGTTTCTGAAATACTAGATAAAGAGTATGACGATGTTTATAAGTTAGTAAATAAAAAAAATATGGCATTAGTTAAAATTGAAAGATGGATAGACGATGATAAAGCAACTAAAATAAGGGAAGCTAAAGTTTCAGGAATTTGGGTAGCAGAAGATAATCAAAGATACTATCCATATGGAAATTTTGCACCTTATGTATTAGGACATACATCGGCAGATTCTCAAGGTATAGCTGGTATAGAAATGAAGTATGATAAACATTTAAAAGGAAAATCTGGGAAATTAATAGTTAGTACAGATGCATCAGGAAGAGAAATACCAAGAGGGATGGAAAAATATTATGAACCTACTCAAGGTGATGGATTAGTACTTACAATAGATGAGGTAATACAGCATTATACAGAAAAGGCAGTACAAAAAGCATATGAACTTAATAATGCAAAGAGAGTTACAGTGGTGGCGATGGATCCAAAGACGGGGGATATATTATCATTAGCATCAAAGCCAGATTATGATCCTAATGATCCAAGAACACCTATATACCCATATTATCAAGAAGAATTAGATAAATACGAAGAAAAAGATAAATTAAAAGGATATTATCAAATGTGGAGAAATCCTGCAGTAAGTGATACATATGAACCAGGATCAACTTTCAAGTTAATTACATCTTCAGCAGGATTAGAGGAAAATGTAATTAAAGAAAATGAGAAATTTACTTGTACAGGAAGTGTAACTATCGGAGGAAGAAAAATAAAATGTTGGAGACATTATAGACCCCATGGAGCACAAACATTTAAACAAGGGGTACAAAATTCATGTAACCCAGTGTTTGTAGAGGTAGGAGGTAGACTTGGAGTTTCAAAGATGTATGATTACTTAGAAGCATTTGGCTTTATGGATAAAACAGGTATAGACTTACCTGGAGAAGCAAAGGGTATTTTATATAATGAAAAAAATGTAGGCCCAGTAGAACTTGCTACAATATCTTTTGGTCAATCGATATCAGTAACACCAATTCAACTTATAACAGCAATATCATCAATAGCAAATGATGGAAATCTTATGGAACCAAGGCTTGTAAAAGCATATACAGATAATAAAGGAAATATAGTAGAAGAAATTAATCCTAAGATGGAAAGACAAGTAATATCACAAGAAACATCTGAAAAAATGATGGAAATAGTAGAATCTGTTGTTAGTGAAGGTTCAGGAAAAGCAGCATATATACCAGGATATAGAATAGGTGGAAAGACAGGAACTGCGCAAAAAGTTATAGATGGAAAATATGCTCAAGGGAAATACATATGTTCATTTATGGGAATAGCTCCATGTGACGATCCTCAAATAGTAGTTCTTGCTATAGTAGATGAACCAACAGGAGTAAGTGCTTTTGGTAGTACTACAGCAGGCCCTATAGTTAAACAAATAATGAATGATTCTTTAAAATATTTAGGAGTGGAACCAAAATATAGTAAAGAAGAAAAAGAAGAATTTGAAAAGAATCAAGTGGAAGTTCCAGATGTGAGAAACTTAACAATAGGAGAAGCTGTAAAGGTATTAGAAGAAGCTAAGCTAAGCCCGAATTTAGATACAGATATAGAGATACCTAAAGAAACTAAAGTTATAGATATGTTCCCTAAACCAGGCATTAAAGTATCTGAAAACTCTAGTATAATGCTATACTTTAAATAAATAAAAAATAATAGATTATTAACATATAGTTAGAAATACCTTCAAAAAAACAAAAATATAGTATATAATTATAAAGTTAAGATTAGTGGTGGGCAATGTATATATGGGTATACATTGCCTTTTATTAAGAAATTTAGCTAAATAATAGAGTAAAGGCTTAAAGGAGGATTGAATATGAAGAATCTAACAATATCTGAGTTAGTACTTGCAACGAAAGGGACATTAGTAATTGGGAATGAAAATGACCGTATAGATGACGTTGTTATAGATAGTAGATGTGCAAATGAAAAAAGTGTATTTGTAGCAATAATTGGAGAAAATTTAGACGGACATAAATTTATGGAATCTGCGTATAAAAATGGATGTAGAACTTTTATAAAACATGAAAGAAATGGCATAAAATTAGATAGTTCGGACATAAATTTAATAGAAGTTAAAGATACAGAAAAAGCTATGGGAGATATTGCCAGATACTATAAAGAAAAATTCGATATACCATATATAGGAATAACAGGTAGTGTAGGAAAAACAACTACTAGAGATATGGTGTATGCAGCTGTATCATCAAAGTTTAATACATTAAAAAATGAAGGAAACCTAAATAATCATTTTGGTGTACCATTAACACTATTTAACTTAGATGAATCTCATGAGTGTGCTGTAATTGAAATGGGGATGTCTGGATTTAAAGAAATAGAGTATTTAGCTAATATAGTAAATCCTCAAATAGGTGTTATATCTAATATAGGATTATCTCATATAGAAAAATTAGGGTCACAAGAAGGAATATTAAAAGCTAAAATGGAGATAACTACGAATTTTAACTCTAATAATATATTAGTAGTAAATGGAGATGATAAATTCTTAGCAACCCTAAAAGATAAATCACATGAATATAATTTAAAAACATTTGGATTTAACAAAGAGAATGACATTTATTGTGAAAGTTATAAAATTAATGAAGAAAATTTAACATTTATATGCATTATAGATGGTAAAGAAGAAGAAATATTTATACCAACAGTAGGTGAGCATAATATATATAATGCTATGTCAGCCATAATAGTAGGTATGAGTTTAGGAATTTCTTTAGAAGAAATAAAAAAAGGTTTAAAAGATTATAAAGCAACAAAAATGAGATTAGATATAGTTAAAAATGATAAACTAACAATAATAAATGATGCATATAATGCAAGTCCAGATTCGATGGAAGCTGCTTTAAAAGTTCTAGGCAGATATAGAAATAGAAGAGTAGCAATACTTGGAGATATGTTTGAAATGGGTGAACATGCAGAGTATGGACATAGATTAGTTGGAAAATCAGTTATAAATAATGCTGATTTATTAATAACTATAGGCAATGATTCAAAATTTATAGGAAAAGAAGCTATAAATCTAGGATTTAGCGAAGAAAACATACATCATTTTGAAACAAAAGAAGATGCTATTAATAAAATAGATAATTTATTAAAAGATAATGATATAGTATTACTTAAAGCATCGAGAGGTATGAAATTAGAAAAAATAGTAGAACATCTTAATAAGCAATAAAGCAGAAGAGAGCCAACAAGGGAGAGGAGATATATTATGTTAGGAATAACAGAACTTACTTACACAGCATTGATTTCATTTCTAATAGTAGTTATATTAGGCCCAATATTTATACCTATGTTAACTAAATTTAAATTTGGACAGACGGTTAGAGACGATGGACCAAAAACACATTTAGCCAAAAATGGAACACCAACTATGGGCGGAATACTAATGATAGTAGCAATACTTATAACAGGTCTTACTAGAAGTAATGTAGGATCAGATATGGTAATAGGTTTAATATCTATAGTAGGATTTGGTCTTGTAGGATTTATAGATGATTTCATCATCATAAAGAAAAGAAGATCTTTAGGATTAAAGGCATGGCAAAAGATAGTACTTCAATTTGCTCTAGCTTTATATATAGCATATTATCAGTATACAAAATCACCTAGTGCGACACAACTTATAATACCATTTACAGATGCAGTTATAAACTTAGGTATATTATATGTACCGATGATGACATTTGTAATAGTAGGTATTGTTAATGCAGTAAATTTAACTGATGGATTAGATGGATTAGCATCAGGAGTAACTTTAATCGTTGCTACATTCTTTATGTTACTTGCATCATCAGTAACTGTAAATACTGATATTGCAGTATTAGCAGCAGCAACCGTCGGAGCATGTTTAGGATTTTTAGGGTTTAACTCATATCCGGCAAAAATATTTATGGGTGACACAGGTTCGATGGCTTTAGGTGGAGCGGTTGTTGCATTTTCTATTTTAACAAACTCTATTTTATTAATACCACTAGTTGGAGGGATATATTTTGCAGAAGCTGTGTCCGTAATACTTCAAGTCGGATCTTTTAAATTAAGAGGAAGAAGAATATTTAAAATGGCTCCAATTCATCATCATTTTGAACAATGTGGATGGCCTGAAACTAGAGTAGTATTTGTATTTTGGATAACTACTGTAGTATTAGCATGGATAGGTATAATAGCAATATTCTAAATGGGGGGTATAAAAATGAACCTAAAAGACAAAAAAATTCTATTAGTAGGTCTCGCAAAGACTGGGGTATCTACAATTAAGCATTTAGATAAACTAGGTGCAAATATAATAGTTAATGATATAAAAAATAAAGAGACATTAAGCGAAATACTTAAAGAATTAGATGATTTAAGTAATGTAGAATATATATTAGGATATCATCCGGAAAATGTTGATGATATAGATATGGCTGTTGTATCACCAGGCGTACCTCTAGATTTACCTTTTATATTAAAGCTAAAATCAAAAGATATAGAAATTATAGGTGAAGTTGAACTAGCGTATAGATTATCTAATAAGCCTATGTTTATAGGGATAACAGGTACAAATGGGAAAACAACAACAACAAGTTTAGTAGGAGAAATATTTAAAAAAGCTAATGTAGATACGTACATAGTAGGAAACATAGGAAACCCTGTTATAGATACTGTAGGCATTGCAAATGAAAAATCAGTATTAGTAACTGAATTAAGTAGTTTCCAATTAGAAAGCATAGATACATTCAAACCCAAAGTAAGTGCTATATTAAATTTTACAGAAGATCATTTAAATAGACACCATACTATGCAAAATTATATAGACGCTAAGGCTAGAATACTTATGAATCAAAACAGTGAAGATTTTTGTATATTAAACTATGATGATGAAAAAGTAAGAGAGCTAGCAGATAAAGTAAAAGCGAAGAAAATATTCTTTTCTAGAAAAAAACAATTAGAAGAAGGAATATATTTAGATACAGATAATAATATAGTTATAGATATAAATGATAAAATAGTGCTTTTAAATAAGGAAGAACTAAGTTTACCAGGAAATCATAACTTAGAAAACTGCATGGCAGCAATAGGTATATCATATGTATCTAATGTAGATATAGAAGTTATAAAAGGTGTATTAAAAGCTTTTGCAGCAGTAGAACATAGACAAGAATTTGTAAAAAATCTAAATGGAATAATGTTTGTTAATGACTCTAAAGGAACTAATCCAGATTCAACTATAAAAGCTATTCAGTCTTACAAAAGGCCTATAATACTGATAGCAGGTGGAATTGATAAACAAAGTGATTTTAATGAGCTTTTAGAAGTTGCAAAAGAGAATGTTAAGGCATTAGTACTTTTAGGAGAAACTGCTCCTAAGATAGAAAGTATTGCAAAAGAAAAAGGATTTGAAAGAATATATAAAGTAAACAACATGAAAGAAGCTGTTAATACTTCTTATGAAATAGCAGATAAAGAAGATGTTGTACTTCTTTCACCAGCTTGTGCAAGTTGGGATATGTATAAAAGTTTTGAAGTAAGGGGTAATGACTTCAAAGATAACGTACACAATTTAAAATAACCTCTTATCTCGGGAATGGAGGTAAGTCTATCAAATGCATAAGGAAGTCTTGAAAAAACAAATTGACAAGGGAATGAAGACTGAGTTTGATAGTGTAGTATTTTATACGACTATGCTTTTAGTGTTTATAGGAATAATCATGGTGTTTAGCGCAAGTTTTGTTCAATCTTCGTTTAAGCATCATGATACGTATTTTTTTCTAAAAAGAAATGTAATCTATGCAATATTAGGATTTATTAGTATGATGGTAATGTCTAATATAGATTATACATTTTGGAAGAAAAATGCTAAGTCTATAGGTATTATGACGGTGATATTATTAATATTAGTTTTAACACCATTAGGAATAAAGTTAAATGGAGCTAGAAGATGGATTGGAGTAGGATTCCTTACTATACAACCAGCAGAGATAGCAAAATTTGCTACTATAATCATTACAGCTAAGCTAATAGAAAAAAAATATGACGATATAAAATCTTTGACAAAAGGTATTTTACCACTAATAATTGTTCCAGGAATATTCTTTGTGCTTATAATGCTTCAACCTAATATGTCAACAGCGGGTACTATAATACTAGTAACTTTTGTTATGATATTTGTAGCAGGAATGGATATGAAATTTGTAATAGCTATGTTTGGGAGTGGAGTTGTATTATTCCTAGCATTAGCATTAACATCAGCATATAGACTAAAGCGTATATTATCATTTTTAGATCCATTTGAAGATCCATTGGGAGCTGGGTATCAAGTTATACAAGGACTTTATGCACTTGGATCTGGTGGATTGTTTGGAATGGGTTTAGGCAAAAGTCAACAAAAATGGTTTTATATACCAGAACCACAAAATGACTTTATATTTGCTATAATAGGTGAAGAATTAGGTCTTATAGGTTGTATAGTAGTGATAATGTTATTCGTTATATTAGTATATAGATGTATAAGAATAGCTTTAAAGTGCTCCAACATATTTGCTTGTATGGTTGTTATAGGTATAGGAGCTCAGATAGGAATCCAAGCAGCTTTAAACATGGCAGTAGCAACTTCATCAATGCCAGTTACAGGGGTAGCACTACCATTTATAAGTTATGGAGGAACCTCCCTCGTAATATTTATGGGGGCAGTAGGAATAGTATTAAATATCTCAAAACATGTCAAAATTAATTAACAGGAGACAACTCAATGAAAGTTTTATTATCAGGCGGTGGAACTGGAGGTCATGTATATCCAGCTATAGCCATTGCAAATAGAATAAAAGAAGAACATCCAGATGCTGAAATAGTATTCGTTGGTACTGCAAAAGGAATAGAATCAGAAATAGTTCCCAAGTATGGATATGAATTAAAAACTGTTACAGTACAAGGATTTAAAAGAAAAATAGATTTTGATAATGTAAAAAGAGTTTTTAAATTATTTAAAGGATTAGAAGAATCTAGAAAAGTAGTTAAAAAATTCAAGCCAGATGTAGTAATAGGTACAGGAGGTTATGTAAGTGGTCCTGTATTATTTAATGCATCTATGAATAAAGTACCAACAGTTATACATGAACAAAACTCTTTCCCAGGAGTTACAAATAAGATACTAGCTAAAATGGTAAGTGCAGTTTTAACAAGTTTTGAAGATTCACATCAAAGATTCCCAGAAGGAACTAGAGAAAAATTAGTTCTTACAGGAAATCCAGTAAGAAAAGAAATATTAACTGCTAGAAAAATTTCTGCTAGAAGAAATTTAGGTATAACAGAAGATAAAAAGATGGTACTTTGCTACGGAGGTAGTGGAGGATCAGAAGATATAAATAATGCTATGGAATTAGTTATAGAAAACATGGTAAAAGATGATGTGGCATTTATATTTGCGACTGGTAAATACTACTATGAAGAATTTTCAAAGAGTATATCACATATAACTTTGAAACCATATCAAAAGGTTGTTCCATATTTAGAGGATATGGCTAATGCACTAGCTGCAAGTGATTTAGTAATTGGTAGTGCAGGTGCAATATCTTTAGCCGAGATAACAGCACTTGGAAAACCATCTATAATAATCCCTAAAGCCTATACTGCTGAAAATCACCAAGAGTATAATGCTAAAAGTATTGAAAATCAAGGTGCAGGTGTAGCAATGTTAGAAAAAGATTTAACGCCACAAAAGTTAAATGAACTAGTATTTAAACTTTTAGGAGATAAAGAAAATCTAATAGACATGGCTAACGCAAGTAAAAGTATAGGAAAGCCAGAAGCTATAGAGCTTATATATTCAGAAATAATGAAAATATATAATGCCAATAACAAACAAAAAACTTCATCAAATAAACAAAATAAAAAAGTTAAAAATTATAAAAATAGTGAAGAAGTAAAAAATACAGAAAATAATGTTGAACAAGAAAATCAACCTAAAATAATAGGAATAAAGAAAAAGTAACATATAACCCCTCTAGTACATAATATTTAAATTATAGGCATTATGATTTAATATACAACGCTAGGGGGGTTAACTTTGTCTAAGTATATAATTAGGGGAGGAAACAAAATAGAAGGTAGGTTATCAATAAAAGGAGCTAAAAACTCTATACTACCTATAATGGCAGCAACTATACTTAATGAAAATATCAGCACAATCCATAATGTACCAGATATATCTGATGTATACGTTATGATAAAAATCTTAGAAAGTATTGGATGTAAGGTAAACTACGGTAATGGAACATTAATCGTAGATAGCTCAAATATAAATTGCATGGAAATAGCTGAAGAATATGTTACCAAAATGAGGTCCTCAATAATTATAATGGGAGCCATGATAGGAAGACTAGATTACACGAAAATAAGTCATCCAGGAGGATGTGCAATAGGTTCAAGACCGATAGATTTGCATCTTAAAGCGTTAAAAGAATTAGGTATAAGAATTGAAGAAGAAAATGGATTGATAAGATGTTTCAAAGATAAGCTAGTAGGAAGTACTATAAACCTTGAATTTCCTAGTGTAGGTGCAACTGAAAATACAATATTAGCGGCAGTTAAGGCTAAGGGGACAACAAAAATATATAATGCCGCAAGAGAACCAGAAATAGAAGATTTGCAAACATTTTTAAATGCTATGGGGGCAAAGGTAAAAGGAGCAGGAACTAATTATGTAGAAATTGAAGGAGTAGATTCATTACATGAAGTAGAACACAATGTAATACCTGATAGAATAGCTATAGGAACCTATATGGTAGCTTCTGCTATGACTGGAGGGTGCTTGGAAGTAGATAAGATAGTAATACCACATATGGAGCCTATAAACGACAAATTAAGGGCATCAGGATGCGAAATCGAGTATACAAAAGAAGGTCTTAAACTTAAGCCACCAAAGATTATACAAGCTATAGATTTAGTAAGAACTTCTCCACATCCAGGATTTCCCACAGATATGCAAGCTCAATTGATGGCTCTTATGTCGATATCTAATGGAAGTAGTGTATTTTATGAAACAATTTTTGAAAATAGATTTATGCACTGTGCTGAACTTACTAAACTGGGTGCTAATATTAAATATATAACAGAAAATATTTGTATGGTAAAAGGTGTAAATAAATTGCATAATGCAAGTGTAAAATCTCCAGATTTAAGAGGCGGAGCATCGTTGGTATTAGCAGCTTTGACAATAAAAGGAGATACTGAAATATCTAATATTTATCATGTTGAAAGAGGATACGAAAATATTGAAGATATATTGAGAGAATTAGGTGCAGATATAATAAAAGTTGAGAGTATAGAAAAAATAAAAGGATATTAGGCCTTTTATTTTTTTTTGAAGGAAAAGTTTATATTTAGTTGTATTTATTATTTATGGAGAAAACAGGGAGGAATCACGTATGAAAAAAAAGAAAAAAATTAACACTAGTAAATTAATGATTTTACTAAGTTTTATGTTAATGATAATAATATTTATATATATAACCTTAAATAGTAATTTATTTAATAGTAGTAATATAAAAATAGAAGGTAATAAAAGAATTTCAACTAATGAAATAATAAAAATATTAAATATAAAAGAAGATAAGAATATATTTATGTATAATATAAAACAAATGGAAGAATCTCTTATGAAAAATAATTACATCGAAAATGTAAAAATAAAGAGAAAAATTCCTAATAAATTACAAATATTAATTATAGAAAAAGAAATAGTAGCAGTTCTTAAACAAGAAGAAAAGTATTGTTATATTGACAAAAAGGGTAATTTAATACAAGAAATTGAGGAGTTAGATAAAAGTGAAAATCATGTTGTTGTAGAAGTTGAATATAATTTAGTAGATGCTAATATGATAGAATTTAAGAATGAAGAAACTAAAAAAAGGTTACTATATTTATTAGAATGTATGAAAGAAAATAATTTATATAAAAAGATAAAGGAAATTAATTTTAAAAAAAGTGATACTATAAAAATGTATACAAATGATAATATAGAAATAATATTACCTAAAGATGAAAAAACAGAGTATAATATTACGATGGTAAGCTCTATTTTATCGGATTTGCAAGGAGAACATGTAAAGGGAGGAACTATAAATTTCACTTATGGAAACAATCCTATATATAGACCTTCAAAAGAAATTTTAGACAAGGAGTGATTTTGTTGCAAAAAAAAATAACTTATAAAAGCTTAGTTATTTGCACTGCGATACTAGGTATTCTTATAAGTTTGCAATTGAAAACTATAAATCTAGAGAATAATGGAATGACAACCTCTAAAGAAGGAGAACAATTAGCCGTAGAATTAAGAGGGTTGAATAAAGAAGAAGAGGAGCTTAGATTAGAAATTGATGATATAAAAGACAAAATAGATGAATATAAAGTGGGCCAAGGTGATAGTAAGCTTGAAAGTGAAATAAAAAAATATGAAATATTATCTGGATACACAGATGTAGAAGGAAAAGGAATAGAAATTAAAATCAAACAAAATAAAGATGTAGAATTAGAAAGTAGTCAAAGTATTATTTATAATTATGATTTAATATTATCCATGATAAACAAATTAAATTCGGCACAAGCGAATGCAATATCAGTTAATGGAGAACGTATTGTAGCAAATACATATATGCATTTAAAAGAGGATGCTTTATTTATAAATGATACAAAGATAATTGAACCAATATTAATAAATGCAATAGGAAATCCAGATACTTTAGCATCTGCGTTACAAATAAAGTATGGTATAGTTTGGGAAATGGAAAAATATTATAATGTAAATATAGAAATAGGAAAGAAAGAAAAAATAAAGATAAATGGACATAATGAAATAGTTGATATAAGTGATTCTAATAAATAAGAGGTAATATATGCATAAAATAATAAAACAAAAAATGGTTATATTAGGCGCATTTATATTAGGTATTTTAATATCAATGTATGTAAAATCTTTAGATACTAGTAAGGTATATATAACATTAGAAAAGAAAAAAGATATTGAAAATAAAATAGAAATTACTAAAAAAGAAATAACAAAGTTAAAAGAATCTAAGATAAATTATGAAAATAAACTAAAAGACTATGATGATATAATTAAACATGAAAATAAATCAATTGAAGATTTAATGGAAAGTGAATTAGAACATTTAAAAGAAGTAAGTGGATTTTCAAAAGTAATAGGTAATGGTATTATGATTACGATAGAAGATAGTGAAAAAGAACTAAATAATGGTCAAAATCCAAATGAATTAATAGTTCATGACATAGATATTCTTAGGCTTATAAATGATTTGAAAAAAGCAGGAGCAGAGGCATTATCCATAAATGGAGAAAGAGTATTACCTTCTAGTAAAATAAAATGCTCGGGAGCCACTATAACTGTAAATGATACAACATATGGACAGCCTTTTATTATAGCGGCTATAGGAGAAACCGATATCTTAATGGCATCGGTAATTTCTCCTCAATCTTATGCAACTTTATTAAAGGATGGATATGGAATTTACATAAAAGTTGAAGAAAAACATGAGATAACAATAAATTCCTACAAAAAATCTAAATAAAAAGTATTAAAAAACTTGAAAAATATAGGGGTTTCAAAGTAAAATAAAGAAGGTGAGCATTTATGATATGGATATTAGCTGGATTAGCACTTGGAGTAGTAGTTGGATACTACATTCCATTTACTTATCCTATAGACTACTCATTATATATGTCGGTGGCAATACTTGCAACAATGGATTCTATATTTGGTGCAGTTAAGTCAGGATTTGAAGGTAAATATGATAATATAATATTTTTGACTGGATTTATAGGTAATGCAGTATTGGCTATAATATTGACGTATATAGGAGATAGATTAGGTTTACCACTTTATTATGTCGCTATATTAGTCTTTGGGTCGAGATTATTTGACAATTTATCGATAATTAGAAGACAAATTGTTACAAATATGAGAAATAAAAAAAGAGGAAAATGAATATTTTTGTGGAATAACTTACTTAAATATTAACAAAATTTAAGAATTAAATGATATAATTAATACATACATTTACTTACAATTATAAAATAAGGAGGTTTAATAGATGCTAAACTTTGACGTGGAAACAGATGGTCTTGCTCAAATCAAGGTAATAGGCGCAGGTGGCGGAGGAAATAATGCTGTCAATAGAATGGTTGAAGCTCAACTTCAAGGTGTTGAATTTATAGCCGTTAATACAGATAAGCAAGCTTTACTTACATCAAAAGCTGAATATAAAATTCAAATAGGCGAAAAATTAACAAGAGGACTTGGAGCAGGAGCAAATCCTGAAGTTGGAAAAAGAGCTGCAGAAGAAAGTAAAGATGAAATAATTAAAGTACTTCAAGGGTCAGATATGGTATTTGTAACAGCTGGTATGGGTGGTGGAACTGGTACTGGAGCAGCACCAGTTATAGCTCAACTTGCAAAAGAAATGGGGATACTTACTGTAGGAGTAGTCACAAAACCTTTCGTATTTGAAGGTAAAGTAAGAATGAAAAATGCAGAAAATGGTATAGCTGAATTAAAGTCAAAAGTTGATACATTAATAACTATTCCAAATGATAGACTTTTACAAATAGTGCAAAAAAATACATCTATGCTAGATGCATTCTCCATAGCAGATGATGTATTAAAGCAAGGGATACAATCTATATCAGATTTAATAGCAGTTCCAGGACTTATAAACTTAGACTTTGCAGACGTTACTTCTGTAATGAAAGAACAAGGACTAGCTCATATGGGTCTAGGTAGCGCTACAGGAGAGAATAGAGCGCTTGAAGCAGCTAGACAAGCTATACAATCGCCACTTCTTGAAACATCAATAAGAGGCGCAAAAGGTGTTTTACTTAACATAACAGGTGGACCTAACTTAGGACTATTAGAAATAAATGAAGCATCGACTTTAGTTAATGAATCATGTGATCCAGAAGCTAATATTATATTTGGAGCGTCTATAAGAGAAGATTTAGGCGAAGAGATAACGATAACTGTAATAGCTACAGGATTTGATGATAATAAAGATATGGGTTTTGATATAGTTGAAAAGCCAAAAGTGGTACAAAGACCTACTTTAAACATGTCATCAATATCAACACCAAGTGTTGCAGAAGAAAAAGAAGAAATAGTAATGACAAGAGAAGAACCTAAAAAAGTAAATGTTATGGAAGAAGACGATATGGAAATTCCAACATTTTTAAGAAGAAGAAGATAAATTAAAAGAAGTCTACATGACTTCTTTTTTTATGAAAAATTATAATTTCTAAATATTATAATTTCTACAAATTAGTTCAAATAATAATATTTAAAAATATAAGAATAAAAAGCTTAATTAATGAATAAATATTATAAGAAACAGTGATAATATGCCCTTTACAAAGGTTGAATATAAAAATACACTATAATTAAAAAAATAAAAAGAAAGCAGAATGCTTTCTTTTTTTGTGTTTTTTTATAGTAAAATAAATGCATTTCGACCATTAAAAATGACATAAAACCGTGTGAGTGTTAATTTATAATATACACAAAGGTTAAAGGGGGTTATGCAATGTATATGGAATATTACATTATAGAAAACCTATTAATAAATTATATTATTATAAGTTGTACTTCTATTCTAACAAAAAAATATAATAGCACTAAAAAAAAATGGATAGGGGCTTTTTTAGGAGTTATATATTGCATAGCATATATTTACCCACAATTAGATATATTATTTACGTTACCGTTTAAAGTATTGATTATGACTCTTATAACACTTGTATCATTTACATATAAAAATAAAAAAGAGTATATAAGCATAGTCCTTGTTTTTTATTTGGTAAACATTTTCATATGTGGAAGTACTTATTTTATAATTTATTTTACAGGTATAAGTCACATCAAAATATCTTTTTTAATAGTTTGTGCATACATAAGTTGTGAATTACTAAAATACATATACAAAGATATAAAAATGCTTAAGCACCTAAAAGAGTTTACAAAAACTATAAATATAAGTTTTCTAGATAATAAGTGTAGTTGTAAAGCACTATTGGATAGTGGTAACTTGTTAAAAGATCCTATGAGTAATAATGATGTTGTTATAGTTAAATCTAGTGAATTAAAGGGGGTATTGCCAGAGTCACTTTTAAGCTATGACTATGAAAATATAGATATTATAAAAGCGGAAGAAATTATAAATTTATTAGATGATGAAATTTCATCTAGAATAAGACTAATTCCATATAAACATGCAGGAAGTAGTAAGGGGAGCATTATATTAGGTATAAAAGCAGACTACATAGAAATAGACGAAAATAAAATAGGTAATATTATATTAGGTATTTCTAATTTTAATGATTCAGAATATGGAGCAATATTAAATCCGAGTATATTACCAGAAGTATAGATAAAATAAATTAAAGGGGGAGACAAAAATGAAATCATTAATATCAAAAGTATATAATAAATTTATATCTATATTAATTAAATTAGGTATAATAAAGCCAAAAGGAATTTACTACATGGGTGGAGTAAATATATTACCACCACCATTAAAATCAGATGAAGAAAGTGAGCTATTACAAAAACTAGAAAATGATGAAAGTGTTAAAACTATTTTAATAGAGCGAAATTTAAGATTAGTAGTATATATATCTAGGAAATTTGAAAATACAGGTATTGATGTAGAGGACTTAATATCTATAGGGACAATCGGTTTAATCAAAGCCGTAAATACATTTAAGCTTAATAAAAATATAAAATTAGCCACATATGCTTCACGATGTATAGAAAACGAGATATTAATGTATCTTAGAAAAAATAATAAAAAGAAAATAGAGGTTTCTTTTGATGAACCTTTAAATGTTGACTTAGATGGTAATGAACTTTTATTATCAGATGTGTTAGGAACTGAAAATGATGAAATATATAAAATTATTGAAGAAGAAATAGATAAAAACTTATTAGTTATGGCACTTGATAGATTATCAGATAGAGAAAAGCAAATTATGGAATTAAGATTTGGATTGACTAGTAGGGGCAGAGAGAGAACTCAAAAAGAAGTTGCTAACATGCTTGGAATATCTCAATCCTACATCTCAAGACTAGAAAAAAAAATAATTTCAAGATTAAAAAAAGAAATGAAAAAATTTGTATAAATAAATAATTGCTTCTTAAAAGTATAAAAATATATGATGTGTAAATAATTTCATATAGATAAAACTTTTAAGAGAGGACTGAAATGTATGCAAATTAATAAAGTTGAAATCTGTGGTGTAAATACATCTGAGCTTCCAGTTCTTAAAAACAACCAAATGATGGAGCTTCTTCTAAAAATAAAAAGTGGAGATGAAGAAGCAAGACAACAATTTGTGAGAGGAAATTTAAGATTAGTTTTAAGTGTAATACAAAAATTTAATAACAGAGGGGAAAACATAGACGATTTATTCCAAATAGGATGCATAGGACTAATAAAAGCTATAGATAATTTTGACTTAAGCCAAAATGTAAGATTCTCAACTTATGCAGTCCCTATGATTATAGGTGAAATAAGACGATATTTAAGAGATAATAATCCTATAAGAGTTAGTAGATCGTTAAAAGACATAGCATATAAAGCGTTACAAGTTAGGGAAAGACTAGTACGAGCTAATGCAAAAGAGCCGACAGTATCAGAAATAGCAAAAGAACTAGAATTAGCAGTAGAAGATGTAGTTGTGGCACTAGATGCAATACAAGATCCTATATCATTATTTGATCCAGTATATCAAGATAATGGAGATGCTATATTCGTAATGGACCAAGTTCAAGATAAAAAAGATACGGATGAAAATTGGTTACAAGAAATAGCATTAAAAGAAGCTATTAAGAAATTAAACAGTAGAGAAAAATTAGTATTAGACTTAAGGTTTTATAAGGGACGAACTCAAATAGAAGTTGCTGATGAGATAGGCATATCTCAAGCTCAGGTATCGAGAATAGAAAAAAATGCATTGAAAAATATGAAAAAATATATATAAAAAGAAATGATAAAAATCGTTGGTAATATATTACCAACGATTTTATTTTTGAATAAAATGGAAAAATTTAATAAAAAATGATATAATTGAGAATATATAAAACTAAATCAAGGAGAAAATTCATGTTGAATCAAGATATAATTTATACTATATTAAGATCATTTCCAGAAAGCATAGCATTAATATTAGCAGGTTTAACTTTATTAGGAATAAAAAAAGATAAGTTTTATGTATTAAAGACAGGAATTGTATTAGCAATTATATCTTATGTAATTAGAAGCTTGCCTATTAGCCTTGGAGTTCATACAGTTTTATATATGATGATAATGGGTGGAATTTTATTTAAGGCATCTGGAGAAAAAATGATAAATACAATTATAGTTACATGCCAGATATGGATAGCATTAGCTTTGAGTGAAGCTATTTATCTTATAATAGCAATAAAAATTTTTAAAATAGCATTTGAAGATTTAGCGAAAACTACAGGCATATATGCAGCTATTACTACGTTACCATCTTTATTAATATTTTCAGCAATAATTTTATTATTTAATAAAATACAAAATAAAATGAAAAAAAAATATATGTAAATTTGATTTTATATTTTGTTAAATTTAATTAGGAGAAAAATATGGGGTTTATAGAAGAGATATCAAAAAATACATCAGAAAAATTAGGAAATAAAACAAATAAAACTGAAGAAGAAAAAGAAGTTCTAAAATATGGATTATTTATAATAATTCATACTAGTTTAGCAATAATATTGACATTTGTTATAGGTATATTAACTAATACGGCACTGGAGATAATGACTATATCTATTGCAGCTGCATGGATGAAGAAATATTCTGGAGGAGTTCATGCAAGTACACCAAATAGGTGCTTGATTATAGGTATAATATTATCGCTTATATTTTCTATTTTAGATATAAAAATAATAATATTTTTAGAAAATGATATATTAGCAACTATATTGTTAGTAGGAATCCTATTATCATATATAATCTTATATTATAAGTGCCCTATAGGCTCAAAGAATAAACCATTAACAAAAGAACATGTTAGAAAAAAATTAAGGAAAAAAGCATTTAAACTAATTAATTTTTACTCAATAATTATATTAATAGGATATGTAGTATATTTGCAAAAAGATATATATATATTAAAAAATATAATTAGTTGCATATGGTTGGGTTTAACTTTACAAGTCTTAGTACTTACCAAATTAGGCCACAAGATAATAATGTCAATCGACTATATTTTAAGTAAGTTTAAGGTATAAGTAAGATATAAAATGTAAGATACTAACATATTCAATTATTTTAGTATAAATAAATAATATAAAAAGGGAGATTTATTATGAATTTTTTATTTGACAGTATATCTAATGCAGTAACTAATGTTTCTATGGGAGCATCTGTATGTTGTGCTATGTGGTTCTTTGAGCCAGAAGTTCCAAAATCTTTAAGAGAAGAATAGTAAAAACTAAAACCATAAGGACTTTTCCTTATGGTTTTAGTTTAATTTAATAAAAGTACTTTAGGTGAGGGATAATGAATAATTTTGAACAAATAAGAAATAAAAGGGTAGCAGATGTAATATTAGCCTTGAAAGTAGTGTACATATTACTTTCGATAGTTTCTATAGTTAGTTATAATAAAATACAAGTAGAAATAAAATATACAGTAGAATTTTACGGGGGCATATGTATAATATCATCAATGATAATTATTTACTTTTCATACATGCATTTGTTTTTTTATAAAAAAGAATGTATATATGATTCTCCTAAAATAGTAGATTTAATAGAAACAATATTTTTTATTATAATCTTTGCTACGGTTGTAATAACAACAGGAGCGCAAGAGAGTTATTATAAACTTATTAGTATATTTATAGTATTAATAGGAGCTATACAGTTTGGAAAAACATACAGTATATGTATAGCTATCTGCTCTTCAATTACTATACTATGCATAGATTATACATATGTTAATTTTAATATGGAGAAAATGAGTCAATATTTTGATAATGATTTAATTTTGATGAGTGCATTACTTATGACAGCATTTATACTTGGAATGTACGTGGATACAGAAAAACAACATAGTGAAGAGTTAAAACAATTAGCGAATAAAGATGAGCTGACAGGATTATATAATCATAGGTATTTTCAAGAATATCTTCAAAATACAATGTTATATACAGAAAAAAATAACAAAGAATTATCTTTATTATTCATGGATATAGACTATTTTAAAATATATAATGATATAAATGGACATCAAGCAGGAGACTTATTACTTAAGCAAATAGGACAAATTCTAAAAAATAGCATAAGACAAGGTGACGTAGTAGCTAGGTATGGAGGCGAAGAATTTGCAGCGATACTTCCAAATACTAGTGAAGAGGATGCTATAGAAGTAGGAGAAATAATTAGAGCATCTATACAAAATACAATATTTAAAGGGCAAGAAAATCAGCCTGATAAAAATATTACTATATCGATAGGTGTATCATCTTATCCAAGAAGAGCAATAAACAAACATCAACTTATAAACACTGCAGATGATGCTTTATATAGAGCAAAGTCATTTAATAAAAATAGAGTAGAATCATATCATAGTGTTTTAGATGATTTATGTAAACAAATGGAGATACCGGAAGATACCATAAAATCTCTAAAAACATTTATTAATATGATAAATTTAAAGGATAAATACACTTATGGACACACTGAAAGAGTTGTAATATATGTAAAATGGTTTGCTTACATGCTTAAATTAAAAGAGGAAGATCAAGCCCAAATTCAAATAGCGGCGTATTTACACGACATAGGTAAATTAGAAATACCAGAAGACGTATTAAATAAAAGAGAAAGACTTACAGACGAAGAATTCCAAATGCTTAAAGATCATCCACAAATAGGGGTAGATTTGATACATCATATAGAACCATTCAAACCATTCATACCGCTCATAAAACATCATCATGAACGATATGATGGAAGAGGTTATCCAAGTGGATTAAAAGGGCAAGAAATACCTTATTTAGCTAAGATGCTTACTATTGCGGATAGCTTTGATGCGATGACTTCTAATAGACCATACAATGTAGCAAAAACTCATGAAGAAGGCATTCAAGAGCTAAGAACAAATTCAGGTACACAATTTGATCCAGAGCTAGTTGAAAAGTTCATTGAAATGTTAGAAAAATATAAAGATATTTTTTAAATATAAAAAAATGGCCTATAAAGGTCATTTTTTTTTGTCCAAGCACATATTTATTTCTAAAGAGGGGGGATTATAATGATAAGAGTATCTGATATAATGGAGAAAGAAATTATAAATGTTAAGAATGGAAAAAGAATGGGTTTTATAACGGATATAGATATGGATATAAACGAAGGGAAGATAATGTCATTCACTATAACTGGAGATGGAGGAAGAGGATTATTTTCTAGAGGTGGTGAAGGACAAGTCATATTCTTTAATGATATACTAAAAATAGGATGTGACACTATAATAGTAAATATAGGATCAGAGCTTAACATAGACGAATTTAATATATAGCTAACTAAGGAGGAAAAGAACGTGCAATGCCCTTATTGTAATTATAAAGAGTCTAAAGTAATAGACTCAAGACATACCGATAGTAAGTCGGTTAGAAGAAGAAGAGAATGTGAATCATGTAGAAAAAGATTTACAACTTATGAAAAAATAGAAACAACGCCAATAATGGTTATAAAAAAAGATGATAGTAGAGAGTATTTTGATGGTGAAAAAATAAAAAATGGTATACTAAAATCTTGCGAAAAAAGACCTGTATCACTAGAACAAATTGAGGATATAGTAGCTTATATTGAAAATGAAATAAATAAATTTTACATATCAGAGATAGAAACGCAAAAAATAGGTGAAATGGTTATGGATAAATTGAAAGATGTAGATGAAGTAGCATATGTAAGATTTGCGTCTGTGTACAGACAATTCAAAGACATAAATACATTTGTAGTAGAATTAAAAAACATACTGATGGAAAAGGGAGACTAATATGACTAATTTTATAAATGTTAAACAAATAAAAGAAAATATAGACTTCGTAAACCTAGCAGTAACACTGAAAAATATAGATGCGAAATCTAAAGAAGATATGCTAAAAGTATGTGAAGAAGGAAAATTCACGATTGAGAATTTAACAAGCAATGTACAAATTCATTCAGATATAGTTAATATCGTAGATGAAAATAATATAGGACAAAAAAAAGATGGAGATGCACTAATAACTAATGTAAAAGATGTACCTCTATTGATATTTACAGCAGATTGCGTGCCTATAGCTATTATAGATAAAAAGAATAAAGCAATAGGACTAGCGCATGCAGGTTGGAGAGGAACATATGAAAAAATAACTAAAAAGGTTATAGAAAGTATGACTACAAATTATAATACAAATGTAGAAGATGTTGTATGTGTAATAGGTCCATCCATAGGACCATGTTGTTATGAAGTATCAAAAGAATTAATTGAAAAATTTAACACAATTCTTACAAACAATGAAGAAAGATTTTATATAATAGAAGGAAGCAAGTATTATTTAGATTTATGGAAAGTTAATGAATATATATTAAAATGTGCTGGTGTAAAAAAAGAAAATATAATTAATTTAAACATATGTACCAGCTGTAGATGTGAAGAATTCCATTCTTATAGAAAACATGATAAAACTCCGAATAGAATAGGAATGATACTAGAGATAAAATAGAGAGGAGATTAGCCAAAGATGAAAATTAAAGTGCTTGTTATAGATGATGAAATACACATAGTAGAGCTTCTTAAATTTAACTTAGAAATGTCTGGTTATGAAGTAGAATACGAATATGATGGCGTAGATGGATATATAAAAGCGAAAGAAATTAAACCGGACCTAATCCTTTTAGATTGGATGCTTCCGAATATAAGTGGAATTGATGTATTGAAAAAGGTTAGAAATAATAAAGATTTAAGCCAAATACCTGTAATAATGTTAACTGCAAAAAACATGGAAAATGATAAAATAGAAGGTCTTGAAATAGGTGCAGATGATTATATAACCAAACCCTTTAGTATAAAGGAACTATTAGCAAGGATAAGTACAATACTAAGAAGATGCAATGTAAATGCTCAACAAGGTGAGGTTATATTAACAAGTGGAAATTTAAAAGTAGATTTATGCAAGCATGAAGTACATAAAGGCGCAGAAAAGATAGAATTAACTCTCAAAGAATTTGAATTATTAAAGTTATTGCTAGAGAATAAAGGCAAAGTTCTTTCTAGAAATCATCTATTAGATAAAATATGGGGATATGAATACTATGGTGAAACTAGAACTGTAGATGTTCATATTAGATATTTAAGGAAGAAGATAGAGGATGATAGTACTGAAGAAAAATATATTCAAACTATAAGAGGTGTTGGATACAAAATTGACTAGAATAAATATATTTAGGAGAACTATTTATGGAAGAATTAACAACGATAAGTTTCTTTATTGTATTAGTATCAGTAATAGTTGCAATACTATCCATTAGATATACATTAAGATTGAGACGATATTTAGAAGAATTTATTTATGTTTCTAAAAAAATAAGTAATAAAGAATTTCAATCAAGATTAAATATATCAGCAAACGGAGAGCTAGGTGAATTGGCTAAGAATTTTAATGAAATGATAGACATAATGGATAGTACGATTAGTGAAGTTGAAGATAGTCACCTTCAAATGACATCTATATTAAAAAGTATATCTCACGGGATTTTAGCAGTAGATATAGACGGAAATATAATGTTAATAAATGAAGAAGCTAAAAGAATGCTAAAGTGTGACTGTGATAAACCAATAGAAGGTACAAATGTCAACATACTAATAAATGAAGAAAAACTAATTAAAGAAATAGTTTCTTTTAAAGGATCAAAGGAAAACAAAATTAAGGAACTTAGAATAAATGATGATTTAGTATATAAAATTAGTTTAGACCCGATATATCTTCAAGATATTAACAATATAATAATAGGTTCTATCATTAATATACAGGATATAACAGAAAAAGTTAGACTAGAAAATATGAGAAGTGATTTTGTAGCCAATGTAAGCCATGAACTTAAAACACCTTTAACATCAATAAGTGGTTTTGTAGAAACTTTAAAGCTGAATGAAAATATAGATCAAAATACAAGAAATAGATTTTTAGATATTATAGAAAGTGAATCTGATCGATTAAAGAGACTTATTGATGATATACTGTTATTATCATTTATAGAAAATAAGGATAATGTGTTAGTAGATAGTGTTAGTATATATGAAGCCTTTATAGAAGTTTATGATATGACTGCTTATATAGCAAAATCAAAAAATATAAAATTAACATATGAGTTTAGCGATAAGTCTATAAGAGTATTTTCAAATAGAGATTATATAAAACAAGTATTTTTAAATCTGATAGATAATGCAATAAAATATACACCAGAAAATAAGAATGTTAATGTTAATGTTAGTGTAGAAAAAAACTCAATTATAATTACAGTAAAAGACGAAGGTGTAGGAATACCACAAGAAGATATAGATCGTATATTTGAACGATTCTATAGGGTTGATAAGGCTAGAAGTAGAGATGTGGGTGGAACGGGTCTAGGATTGGCTATTATTAAACACATAGTCAAGTCTCTAGGTGGAAGAATAAATGTAAAAAGTGAATTATCAAAAGGTAGTGAATTCATTGTTACCTTACCTCAAAAAAATTTCCTTGAATAAAGGAGATTTTTTTTTGTTTTTGCGCAAACTAATACCATAAAATTTAAAAAGTATAATTATAGATTTCTATAAAATCAAAAGGAGTTGAGCAAATGGGAGAAGATGTATTAAGACAAGCTTTATTTAGACATTCATTTATAGTAGCAATGGTTTTAGGGATACTATGCAGAGCGATTGTATTAAGAGTAACTGATAAGCAATACCCAACAAGACCTCAAGACTATCTAGAACAAATAATAACATCAGGTTTAGCGGCATCATTAGGGGCAATAGCACTACCTGCCCTTATGGATAAGGAATTTTCAGCTTTAACTTTTTTTGCTATTGCAATTCAGCAATTTCAAGGTTTAGCAGAACAAGAAAGAATAACATTAGAAAATATTGATGGTGATGAAATTGTACCAAAGGGATCTTCATATGTAGAAGAAATTGCATCTACATATGAAGCTAGAAGTTATATAAGTTTATTATCTTCATTGGTAGCATCTGGTTTATTTATACTATGCTCTAATAGATTTAAATTTGGATTTGTATTATGCACAATAGTAGCAACAATAGGAGCTTGTATTGTAGGTCTATTAATAAGACGATATTTAAGAAGAGATAGTATAGGAGATATAGCTGATATATACCCAGCTAAAATACATTTTAATGAATCGATATTAAAAGTAAATGATGTAGATATAGCTAGCATAGGATTAAAAGATACAAGAAAAAGATATTTAAAAGAGGCTATAGCCATAGAAATTGTACCTAAAAGTATAGGAGATTTTGGAATAATAAGTGATATAGGGCAAAGGCAAGCTATACTACATAATATATTTATACATATGGGAATAAATAAAGATGTGGATGAAAAAGATATTTTAACAATATCTAAAATGAATTTAAATAAGCATACGATTGTAATACCCTATATACCTATAATGAAAGATATAAACACAATGATAGAAGTGGCAAAAAGTACTCCTATTATAGAAAATGCAAAAAGTAAAAATAGTGACTATGGGAAAAGTGTATAACTTAAAGAAGAGGTGATATAGTGGACAGAGTATTTTTAGTGGCATTAAGTATAGGTATGTTATCAAGGATTATAATGTTAAATTTAGATAAAAAGCAATATCCCACACAACCTAATACATTATTAACTCAAATGGTATTAGCATTAATAGCTTCAGCATTAGGAGCGTTAGTAGTACCTGCATTAATAGCAAAATCATATACTTCAATAACATTTTTATCATTAGCAGCAGAGCAATTTAGAAAAGTTAGAGAAAATAGAAGAAATACACTTCAAAACTTAGAAGATATACAACTTGTAAAAAGAGGAAGTGCATTTATAGAAGAAGTTGCTAGAACATATGAAGTGAGAAATTATATGTGTATATTAACGTCATTTACAACAATAGCTCTATACTATCTATTAGTCAAAGATTTTAATGTAACTCCAAATGTAAGTCTAGCAGTAAGTACAGTTTGGGGGATAACATTAGCATTGTTACTTAAAAAATTACTTACTAGAAAATGTATTGCAGATATAGCGGATGTTCGTGAAGTTAATATAAGCTTTGTGGATGAATCTATAATGCAAGTTGGAGACTTAAAAGGAATAACTAATATAGGATTAAAAAGTGAAAGAGAAAGATATATTTCTAGAGGAGTAGGTATAGAAATAATACCTAAAGATAAAAATTATACTAATGCGAGTATATTATATAATCCAGGTCAAAGACAAGCTATAGTATATAATATATATTCAAGAATGGGGATTCTTAGAGAAGATAATGAACCAGCATTTGTTCCTCTTCCAAGAAGAAATCCTAAAACGGAAAGTATAATGTTAGCGTATGTACCAATAGAAAAAGATGCACAAAAGGTAATAGAGGCAATAAAATCATGTCCTATTCTTGCTAGTTCTAAAGGTAACAACTTATCTATCCAATATAAAATAGGCGAGAAGGGAGGTGTATAAAATGGGAAGTAACATGGGTTTAACAGAATATACATTGGCTATAGTAACAACAGATAAAAATATGCAACATGGTGGAGGTTGTCCTATATTTTATGCTGATAACGAAAAAGATTTACAACATAAAGCTATGTTAATGGCAAAGAGTGTTGGTGGTATGGTTCATGATATGACAAATGGAACTTTAATTATAGTTAAACATTAAAAGGTACCTATAGGTACCTTTTGACTTATAGGGAATATTGACTATTTTTATCAAAACATGGTATTATAATATGATGTATTTACTAAAGAAAAGTGGTGACAATGTATGGAAGTAAATGTTAAAAATATAAATAACATAATAAGTAAAGTATATAAGGACAGTATTGCAGAAGAAATAGGTATAGAAGTTGATGACTTACTTATTTCGGTAAATGATCAAGCAATACATGATATAATAGAGTATAGATTTTTATTAAGTGATGAATACTTAGAAGTTGAGATACAAAAAATCAATGGAGAAGTATACGTATATGAAATAGAAAAGGACTATGATGAAGATTTAGGAATCGAATTTACAAATCCAATAATAGATAAAGCTAAAAGCTGTAGAAATAAATGTGTATTTTGTTTTATAGACCAGCTACCAGAGGGAATGAGGGAAACTCTTTATTTTAAAGATGATGATTCAAGACTATCATTTTTACAAGGAAACTTTGTAACTCTAACAAACATGAGTGAAGACGATATAAATAATATCATAAAATATAGGATAAGCCCTATAAACATATCTGTTCATACTACAAATCCAGAACTTAGACAAACAATGATAAAAAATAAGTTTGCAGGTGAATTATATAGTATAATGAAGCGTCTAGCAGATGCTAAAATTCAAATGAATTGCCAGATAGTATTATGTCCAGGGTATAATGATAAAGAAGAACTGACAAGAACAATAAAAGATTTAGAAACATTATATCCATACGTAAATAGTGCAGCAATTGTTCCAGTAGGGATAACTAAACACAGAGGACATTTACCTAATTTAGAAATATTTAATGAAAAAACTGCAAATCAAACAATAGATCAAGTACATGAACTTCAAAAGATGTATTTAGAAAAAAGAGAAACTAGATTTGCATTTTTATCAGATGAATTTTATATAATGGCTAATAGAAAATTATTAGAATATGATGAATATGAAGGTTTTATACAATTTGAAAATGGTGTAGGTATGATAAGTAAATTAGAAAGAGAAATACAAAATCATTTAAAAAGACTGTCTAAAGACCAAATTTCAAAGAAAAAAAAAGTTTCTATAGCAACGGGACATTCATCATTTGAATTTATAAAAAAGATGTCTAAAGAAATAATGGATGTATGTCCAAATATGCAAATAAGTGTATATAAAATAAAAAATAATTTCTTTGGAGAAACAATAACTGTATCAGGGCTTATAACAGCCACAGATATAATAGAACAATTAAAGAATCAAGATTTAGGTGAAACTTTATATATTCCAAGAAATATGCTTAAGTCAGATGAAGAAATATTCTTAGATAATATAACTTTAGAAGAATTAAATAAAACTATGAACCTTGAAATTGTGCCATGTTTAAATGAGGGTCACGATTTTGTAGATAAAATCTTAAAATAAGAAAGGAGATTATTATGAGTGATAATAGACCGATAGTAGCAGTAGTAGGAAGACCCAATGTTGGTAAATCGACATTATTTAATAAATTAGCAGGAAGAAGGATATCTATAGTAGAAGATACTCCAGGAGTAACTAGAGATAGAATATTTACAGAGGTAGAGTGGTTAAATAGATACTTTACATTAATAGATACAGGAGGTATAGAACCAGAAAGTGGAGATATAATGTTATCTCACATGAGAAATCAAGCTATGCTTGCTATGGATATGGCCCACATTATACTTTTTGTAGTTGATGGAAAATCAGGTTTAACACCAGCAGATAGAGAAGTAGCTCAAATACTTAGAAAAACAAAAAAGCCAGTAATACTAGTAGTTAACAAGATAGATAGCCAAAGTCAATTTGATAATGTATATGATTTCTATGAATTAGGATTAGGAATGCCATTTGCGATATCAAGTGCTAATAGTATGGGTCTTGGAGATTTATTAGATGAAGTTATTCAGAATTTCCCAGAAGGATTAAACACTGAGTATGACGAAGATATGATAAGAGTAGCTATAACTGGTAAGCCAAACGCTGGTAAAAGTTCTATACTTAATAATATATTAGGTGAAGAAAGAGTTATAGTAAGTCCTATTGCAGGAACTACTAGAGATGCAGTCGATACTTACTTAGAAAGAGATGGACAAAAATATCTTCTTATAGATACAGCAGGTTTAAGAAGAAAAAGTAAAATATATGAAGCAGTAGAAAAATATAGTGTAATAAGATCTATGGCAGCTGTAGATAGAGCAGATGTAGTACTTATAGTAATAGATGCTTCAGAAGGGTTTACAGAGCAAGATACAAAAGTTGCAGGTATAGCTCATGATGAAGGTAAAGCATGTGTATTTGTAATCAATAAATGGGACTTAGTAGAAAAAGATAATAAAACTTTAGGTAATTTCACTAAAGAAGTAAAAGAAAAGTTCCCGTTCATGATGTATGCACCAGTTATATTTATTTCTGCAAAAACTAACCAAAGAATGAATAAGGTGTTAGAAATAGCTAAATATGTAGCAAGTGAGCATGCAAAGAGAGTATCAACTTCAGCATTAAATGATGTAATAGGTGAAGCTGTAATGCTAAACCAACCACCATCAGATAAAGGAAAGAGATTAAAGATTTACTATGGATCTCAAACTGGAGTTAAGCCACCTAAGTTTACATTATTTATAAATAGTAAAGATTTAACTCACTTCTCATATCAAAGATATCTTGAAAATAAGATAAGAGAAAACTTTGGATTTGAAGGAACGCCTGTACAATTTGAGTACAGAGAAAAAAATAGAAAATAATAGTGCTTCTTAAGGGAGGTTAATATGCTTAGCTATATAATAATTATTATAATCGCATATCTTTTAGGAAATATATCAACATCTTATATAGTTGCTAAAAGATTAGCAGGCGTAGATATAAGAACTCAAGGATCTGGAAATGCAGGCTCTACAAATGTACTTAGAACCTTTGGAAAAAAAGCAGGTGCAATGACATTTGCAGGAGATTTGGTTAAAGGCATGATTGCTGTATTAGTAGCTAGGTTAATAGCTAACTTTGCAGGGCTAGATGTAGTTACAGCTGGATATATAGCAGTGGTAGGTGTAGTCTGTGGACATAACTGGCCGATACTTCTAGGTTTTAGAGGTGGCAAGGGTGTTGCAACTTCTTTTGGAGCTATGATAGCAGTAAATCCTATAATTGCATTAATTTGCTTTGGAGCATTTTTATTTATAGTAACAATTACAAAATATGTATCACTAGGATCTATACTTGGGATATGTATGTCACCTATAGTCATGATTTTAGTGCAAAATAAAAAAGGTATCTTAGTTACATTATTTTTAACTGCGTCAGTTATATATACTCACAGAGAAAATATAAAGAGATTATTAAATGGTAGCGAAAGAAAGATAGGACAAAAGAAACAATAATTTTAGCATGGTTAGGTGGTATTTAAGATGGAAAAAATATGTGTATTAGGAGCTGGAAGTTGGGGCAGTGCATTAGCACTAGTTCTAGCAAAAAAAGGCTATGAAGTAAGCATGTGGACCTTAAATGAAGAGCAAGCTAATAAAATAAATAAGACAAGAGAAAATATAGATTATTTACCTGGAATTCTATTTCCAAGTAACATAACATTAACTACAGATATAGAAAAAGCTGTTGTAGATAGTGAAATAATAGTTTTAGCAGTTCCATCGCAAGCTATAAGAAGTGTATCTAAACAAATAAAACCATTTGTAAAAGATGAACAAATATTAGTAGATGTTGCAAAAGGACTTGAAAAAGGAAGTGGACTTAGATTATCAGAAGTTTGTAATCAGGAATTACCTAATAATCCATATGTAACTTTATCAGGACCTTCTCATGCAGAAGAAGTTGCAAAGGACATCCCAACTACAGTGGTAGTAGCATCACAAGATTTAAAAGTAGCTCAGATTGTGCAAGATGTATTTATGAGTCCTAAATTTAGAGTTTACACTAATCCTGATATAGTAGGAGTAGAACTTGGAGGAGCCTTAAAAAATATCATAGCTTTTGGAGCAGGTATATGTGATGGGCTGGGTTATGGAGATAACGCTAAAGCGGCTTTAATGACTAGAGGAATTAGTGAAATTGGAAGGCTTGGTTCAGCAATGGGAGCAAATTTATCTACATTTGCAGGTCTTTCAGGTATTGGAGATTTAATAGTTACTTGTACCAGTATGCACAGTAGAAATAGAAGAGCTGGGATACTTATAGGGCAAGGTAAAAATTTAGAGGAAACTCTTGAAGAAGTAAAGATGGTAGTTGAAGGTATAACTGCAACAGAAGTAGCATATGAAGTTGCTAAAGAATTAAACATAGATATGCCTATAACTAATGCTATATATTCTGTATTACATAATGGATCAAATCCAAATGAAGTAGTAATAGAATTAATGATGAGGAATAAGACTCATGAAATGGAAGAAGTAGTAGATGAAAAGCTAGGATTTTAATCCTAGCTTTTTTTGTTGCGCTAAATAAAATTTAAAATTAGTAATAATAGTCCAAAAACTAAAATATAATTTATTAATAAACTAGATGCAGGAGGGGAATTTAATGAACAACATATATGAGGACATAGCAAAAAGAACTCAAGGAGATATATATATTGGTGTAGTTGGACCTGTAAGAACAGGTAAGTCTACATTCATAAGAAAATTCATGGAAAAGTTGGTGTTGCCAAACATAGAAAATGAATTTAAAAGAGAGAGAACAAAAGATGAAATACCTCAAAGTGGGTCAGGTAAAACAATAATGACAGTAGAGCCAAAGTTTGTTCCAGCTGACGGAGTAGAAATAAAAATAAGAGACACAGTATCTTTGAAAATTAGAATGGTTGACTGCGTAGGGTACATAGTAGATGGAGCGTTAGGACATGAAGAAGACGGTAAACAAAGACTTGTTTCTACTCCATGGTCACAAGAAGCTATGACGTTTGAAAAAGCCGCAGAGATAGGAACTAAAAAAGTTATAAGAGATCATTCTACATTAGGAATAGTAGTTTTAACAGATGGTTCTGTAACTGGAATAGAGAGAAAGAGTTATCTTTCGGCTGAGGAAAGAGTTATAAGTGAATTACAAGCATTGAATAAACCATTTGCTATTGTTTTAAATACATTAGATCCTGATAGTGAAGAAACAGAACTTTTAAGAGCAGAACTAGAAGAAAAGTATAATGCTCCAATAGTTCCATTAAATGTTCTTGCTATGGATGAAGAAGACATAGAAAACGTAATGGAAACTGTACTTTATGACTTCCCATTAAATGAAATAAGAATAAACTTACCAGAGTGGGTAGAGGGATTAGAGAGAAATCATTGGATTAAAAGTAATATAATATTCACATTAAAACAAAGTATAGAAGAAATAGGTAAAATAAGAGATATAGGTAGTATAGTAGAAGGATTTTCCGAGTTAGAATTCTTAGAAGATGCAGAAGTAGATAATGTAGAGCTTGGAGAAGGTGTTATAAGTATAGATTTAACTGCGAAACAAGGATTATTCTACAATGTATTAGAAGAAAAAAGTGGCTTTAAAATAGAAGGAGATCATCAATTATTAAGTCTTATAACTAAGTTATCAAGAGTTAAAAATGAGTATGATAAAATAGAAGATGCATTAATGGATGCTAAGACAAAAGGATATGGTGTTGTAGCTCCATCTCTAGAAGAACTTAGTTTAGAAGAACCAGAAATAATAAAACAAGGAAAACAATATGGTATTAAGTTAAGAGCTAATGCTCCGTCGCTTCATATAATAAAAGCGGATATATCAACTGAAATATCTCCAATAGTAGGAAGTCAAAATCAAGGTGAAGAAATGGTAAAATATCTTCAAGAAGAATTTGAACAAAATCCTAGCGAGATATGGGATTCAAATATGTTTGGGAAATCTTTACATGACTTAGTTAAAGAACAATTACAAAGTAAGTTATATACAATGCCAGAAGAAATAAGAGTGAAGATACAAAAAACTTTACAAAAAATTATAAATGAAGGCAGCATGAATATAATAACTATTTTATTATAGATCTTGGATAAGAAAGATTAATTTTAAAGCATATAAAAATTAATCTTTTTTATTTACTAATATTAAATTTAAAATGAATAAAAAGTTTTATAAATATAATATTCAGAAAATTCTAAAAAATAAAAGGGGAATTATATATTTTGTTGAATTAG
>NZ_JBXKIW010000020.1:0-21674 GCF_056995035.1 Romboutsia sp.
GTTTCAATAATTTTCATTATTTTGCTCCTTCGGTGACTTATAATATATTATAAGTCTTTCCAGAGTTCCATCAATTAGCGATATCTTTGCCTGAAAGTTTCTTTAAAAATCGGTAGTTTTTAAATTGCTTCTTCGGCTCCTTATTTAAAAGGTATCTCTCGCTAATCTCACTTGGAGAATATTTTATTTTGATATAATTGTAGTAGCGTAGTTTAACAATGTCAACTTATTTTTATAAAATAAACCCATTTTTTTTAGTATTTATACTTATATTATATTAAGTTTATTTATGATTATAAGTTTTGACACTTTTAAAAACATTTCAAATTCATATCATGTATTTCGGTATCAATGCAGTACAACCTATCACTATATAAAAATAAGAGAGATGAGGGTGTACACCCGCATCTCTCAGTTATTGCTATTTTAATAATAGAGATTTTACCCTATTTATTACAGTATCTTTTATACCCCCACCTACTTGGTATATCTTAATTGCACTTTTTTTAGTTAATACATTTATTTGAGCATCAGATAAACTATTTTGTGCTACCACTATCGGTGCATTATTCTTAGTAGCAAAACTACCCACTACTAAAGCATCTACTAGTGTTTGGTCTTTAGTTACTATTACATTAGTTAAACTACTAGCACTATAGAACTTATCTATTACCTTCGCATTTGTTTCTTTTCTATCAGTCCCACTTATTCTATTAGCTGACATATCCCCCGCTATTACCGCATCTATAGCATCTTTTACCCCATCAGATAATACTGCTTTACCACCTATGAAATAACTATTTTGGATGCTTTCTTCTTTTAAGAAGTTAAATACATTAGTATCTACCTTATCTTTAGCAGTTAATATTATAGGTGATTTATCTCTACCAGCTACAGGTGCTATGCTTAGAGCATCTACCCCACCTACTCCACTTGTAACATATACCTTAGCCACATCCTGTATAGTATCTATATACTTAGCTACAGATAAAGAAGTCTTATATCTATCACTACCCGCTAATCTTGTTATTTTAACACCGGGTACGGCTACTTTTATTTGATTTACTACACTATCTGGTAGTGATGAAGTACCCCCTACTAATACTACCTCTTTCGCCTTTAATCTTACTAGTTCACCCTTAGTTAGAGTAGGTAAGCTAGTATCACTTAATAATACAGGTGCATTTAATATACTCGCTAAAGGCGATGCAGTCAACCCATCTATATAGTGATTTCCGCTCCCATTTATTAATATTACTTTATCAGAAGTAACCCAACCTTCTTTACTTACTTTAACTGCAGTATCATTACGGTCTGTACCTACTAATTGAGTGAAATTACCTTTTACTGTTACATTTATAGTTTTTTGAACTGTGTTATTACCTGAATCCTTTACATTATAAGTTACTGTGTATGTACCTTCTTTTGTAGTATCTACCTTATTACTTACTACAGTTATATTCTTAGTTATATCTCCATCTTCTAAATCACTCGCAGTTACACCAGTTAAAGGATTAAATGTTGAGTTTAGAGTTATAGTTTTATCCACCGCAGTTATTACAGGTAGATTACTTTTTACTGTCACATTTATAGTTTTTTGAACTGTATTATTATCTAAATCTTTTACACTATAAGTTACTGTATATGTACCTTCTTTTGTAGTATTTACATTATTACTTATTACAGTTATATTCTTAGTAATATCTCCATCTTCTGTATCTCTTGCAGTTACACCAGTTAAAGGATTGAATGTTGATTTTAGATTCATAGTTTTATCCACCGCATTTATTACAGGTAAACTGCTCGTAATATCTTTACTACTTATATCACTGTAAGTAGTACCTTTCTTTGCCCTTACTTTTATGTTTATCTTACTACTTGTACCACCTTCAGCTTTAAAACTACCACTATATGTTCTCCAAGTACTGTCATTTACACTATATTCCATACTATCTGAATTAGCTATAACACATTCACTTAATTCTATACCCCTTATAAACATCCTATCCATATTGACAGAATTTGCAGAGTTTTTCTCATATTTAAAAGTTATAGTATTCTCACCATCTTCTAAAATAAGAGGAAGTTCAGTATCTACAACCCCCGAATAATTCTTTACTTTTACCCCATTTAAATACACACTTCCAAAGTCTTTACCTTCTTCAGAGTACACACTCACCCCTACTTTTAATAAATCACCTTTATGAGCTGTCACTTTAAACGTATTAGTCGTAGACTCATTATCCTTTATTTCAGGTGACATCATATCATGTATATTAGCCATTTTATCAACTATATTACGAACTACCCATTTATTATTAGAAAAACTAAACTTTAAAGCTGATGGTATTGTGAAATCCTCATTTATTTTAGATGCATAGGAAGTCACTACCCCATTATCTTTTAATGTTACAGTCGTACCACTCGCAGATATTGTTGGACTAAGTACTAAAGGGTTTACAGTTACAGTTTTCAGAGCTGATGTGAATTTAGAACCCACTACCCCTTTTACTTTGTAAGTTACAGTTGTACTACCTTCTTTTAAACCATTTAAATGATTATTTGCATAAGTTACTATGCTACTATCACCTATCACACAGTCTATATCTTCCATTGGAAATTCTCTATAGTCATAATAAGTAGTACCATCAAAAGTTTGTAATATTCGTATATTCGGAGTGTACGAAATACCTTTTTTTATACCTATATTAGCATCACCATAAGATATAGCAAACTGGTTTATATAATCACTTAAATCACTTCCATTCATAGCATCTAGCATTAATCTATTAGGAGAACCACTAGACACATCTATATAATTAAATGTTATATCAAAATACTTTAAATTCTTTAAATCTTTTATACCTGTTACATCCGTTATGTAATTGTCACATAAAAGTAACTCCTCCAACAAGGTCAATCCACTTATAGGTGTTGTATCTTGTATCTTATTATGATATAGATATAAGCTAGTTAACTTTGTTAATTTATTCGTAACAGATATATCCGAGATCTTATTATAATTTAAACACAAATAAGTCAAATTTGTTAACTTCGTTAATGGTGTTATATTCTCTATATTATTATACGATAAGTCAAGTGTCTTTAAATTGACTAAATTACTCACAGGAGTTATATCACTTATCTTAGTATCATCACACAGGAAATTCTCTAATAGTGGCATATTAGCTACAACAGATATGTTACTTATATTATTCTCACCTACATAAAAGTTAGTTAACTTAGTTAATCCCCCTAGTGTGGATATATCCCCTATATCATTATGCTCTAAATTCAATGAAGTTAAATCAACTAAATCCTTTAAATAAGAAACATCTGACACCTTATTATCTACCAAGTTTAACTCAGTTAACTTTGTCAAACCACTTAAAGCAGATAGATTCGATATATTATTTTGACCTAAGTTTAACTTCGTTAACCCCATCAAACCACTCAATGGAGATATATCCGTTATACCGTTGGCAGTTATCTCTAATGTTGTACTTAAATCTAATGTTGTTAAACTTGTTAATCCACCTATAGTAGGTAAATCTGTATCTGTTACACCTGCATTACATAGATTTAAACTCTTTATATTCGTTAACCCGCTTAATGGAGTGAAACTCACAACACGATTACAGTCAGTTAAATCTAAAGAACCTAAATTAACCGCATACTCTAGACCATTTAAATCTACTACTGAACTCGGCACAGTCAATGTTGTTACAGTAGCTAAATCATCTACTGTAACAGGCTCAGATGCACCCCTCCCTAAACTAGTATTTATAGCACTCAACAACATAGTATCAGGTATATTTACTATATCTGTTCCTAAAAATCTCGGAGTTGCCACACTCTTAATTTTTGAACCATCATCTGTTGTAGGGGTATCAGCATATATACCTCCTACATTACTTAATATTATCGTACCTACCAGTGTCGTTCCCACTGCCTTGTCTTTTATCTTCTTCAAGTACATTAACGCACCTCCTATTTTTTTGTTTTACCTTATATGAATTTCTATTAGGCTATGTAATATACTCCTTAATCATTAATATGCTTACTGAACACCCTTCTCACCTTGTATGGTTTATTAAATAGCATTGATATCCTTTCTACCCCCACCTACTTGGTATATCTTAGATATACTCTTCTTTGATAATACGTCTACTTGGCTAGTAGATAAATTATTTTATGCATTCCTTGCTTCATAATCATTGACTATTTAAATGACAAACTAGGCAAGGATAAATGCTGTTTTTAGAGGTATTGACATTGAATCACCTCTTTGATTTTCTATATTCTAAAATAAATTTTTTGTAGATATCCATATCGTCTTTTGATGGAATATATTCTTCTTATTCTGATATATCAGAATAAGAAGAATATGATTTTATAGGATTTTCATGCTCTTTTTTTACAATTTCAAAAATATTATTTACTCTATCTTCTTAATCTTTAGATACTATTGTTCCAAGTAAATAGAAAAAGGCCATTTCGTATTCCTTCCCCATTATATTTTTATGTACTAATACAAAATAATTATAAATCATGGCCCTTGGCGAAAAATGTCAATATTTGTATTTTTTTAAATATATTTATCAAAAATATATTCCCTTTATGGTAGATAGTTAAAATAATAAAAACTGTTTACTATAGAAGGGAGCATATTTTTATGAAAATAAAATCTAAAATCACATCTTAGCAAAAGTTTTTTGCTGTAAAGGATTACTTAGAAGGCAGCAAAAGTATAAGTCAATTGTAAATGATACTATATAGATGAGCACTAAATGGAAAATAATAATGCACAAAACTAGAGAAAAATCTGCTATCCTTAACCCGGGAGGGATAGCTATGATTTTAAATTTAATAGGACAAATTAATATAATTAAGGCAATGAATTTCAAGCCTAACTACTCAGAATTAGCAAGAGAATATGGAATAGATAAAAGAACTGTAAAAAAGTATTGTGAAGGTTATGAAGGTAAACCTAAAACTAGAAATAAGCCAAGTAAACTAGATAAATATTATGATGAAATAAAAATAAAACTTTCAATAAAAGGAATAACTGTTAAAGCTGTATACGAATATTTCGTGGACAAGAACTACGATATAGGATCTTACTCTAACTTTATGAAATATATTAAATCAAAAGAAATTAAACTATCTAAAAAAACTAAATATCATCCAAAATTTGAAACTCCACCGGGTAAACAAACACAAATTGATGAAATTGGTTATCTACCTATTGATACAGATGCTGCTAATTTATTCTTTCAGCTAATTTCTAAGAGATATGAAAAACACTGTACAATAATAACTATAAATTCTAATTTCTCTAAGTGGTCTGATATATTTGGATCAGCAGCTATAGCAAATGCTATTTTAGATAGATTATTACATCATTCTCATATTATTTCAGTAAAAGGTCTGTCTTATAGGCTAAAATCAAAGCTTCATTATTTAGATAGATCTTCATCCAGAACTTCTTAATAGTAAAATATTTGTGCAAGATTATTTTCCATTTTTAGGACAAAAACATGTTGTAATTTACAGTCAATTAACCAGAGAACTTAATCTATCATTAAATTCAATACAAAGATGGATTGCTATTTTTAAATCTACGTGAGAATCAGAGTTGACCAATTCGTCAAAAAATACACACTATTCTAAAGAATTAAAGTGTGCAGCAGTAAGTGGTTATCTTAGTGGTAATTATTCGAAATTAGATATTTGTAAAAAGTATGAAATTCGTTCTATAACTCAATTATCTAACTGGATTTTGAAGTATAATAGTCATGAAGAAATTAAATATTATCAAACGAAGGTAATTATACCATGACTAAATAAAGAGAAAACCTAAAGAGAAATCCAAAATGAAGAACTTATAAAATGTATTACTCCATTAGAATACAGATCTTATCTTTCTGGTGTTGCTGCATAAATAAAGCGCCAATCATTAGATTGACGCTTTGAAAAAAAATTATTATTTTCACTGTCCACTTGATAGGGAGCAGTTCACTATTATTTAATTAGTTCACTTTTTAGATTTTCAAAGTGATCCTTTGGTAAATGTCTAAGAGTTAAAACTTCAGTTAAACTTTTTCCATAATAATCTATCTTATATGTACATAGATTGTCTTTCCTTTGAAAAAATGAAGATGCAACTGTTATGTCTTCAACTTTATCCATTTTTATAATAGTAATTTTTTTATTAAAAGCTCCCCTTGTTACTATTATCTTTTCTTCACAATATCCTATAGAAGTATTTTTATATTGTAAATAACAAAGTAGAAGTACTAATAACGCTAAAATAATTGATATGTATCCATACCTAAAAATTATACTTAAAGTAATTACAAAAATAGAAGTTATAATTATAGGAAACATAAAAAATCTCTTTCTTCCTTTACTATTAACAGTTTTTAACTCCAAATCCATATTATAATCTGGTACAAGCTTTTCTATTATTTGTTTCGCTTTATCTATTGAGCATATAGGATATAATATAGCTTCTTCTTTATCTTCATTTCCATAACCTACAGTACTTATCTCTACAGAGTAAAATCCGAATAGCTGCCTCATTAAGTTTTGCTTTAAAATTACTGCATTAATTTTATTTATAGGAAGTGAATATTTCTTCTTAGATAATTCACCATATTTAATATTAATACAATTGTCATCTTTGTATATAGTGAAATTACTAAATTTTAAAGTATAATAAAATACAGATAATAATTTAGATATTATATATCCAATTACAATAATTATTACAGCAATCAATATAAAATTTTTTATATTAGCTGTTTGAGATATTTTAGTTCCTATATTAGCGTTTTGAAATATTTTAGTTCCTATTTTATTGTAAAAATTATTATCTATCTTGAACCACTTTAATAAATCATCTAAAAATCCATTTATTGCAAATATTGTACCTATTATAATAGTCGTTGTATTTCTTGTAATAGCGTAAATCACTGTTTCTTTTGTACTTGATTTTATGTAATTCTCTTTTTTGCTTTCACTTTTTGATTTTCCTAAAATATTTTTAATTTCATTTGCTCTTTGCATAGAAACTACTAGACTTATTTCACTTTTAACACTATCTCCTGCTCCACTATCTAGTTTTAATCTAGCTATATTCAAAAACTGATAAAGAACATTTTGTGATATATCTATAGTACTTATCTTAGATACAGGTATTACAGTTATACTTTTATTAAAAAATCCTTTTGTATATTTAATTTCATACTCATCTATTTCATAATATGTATTGTACCAACTAACAATACTAAGTCCAAAGATTAAAACTACTACCCCTATTATAAATATCAATGGATTTATAGGTATTTTAGTGAAAAATAGTAATACAAGCAATAATATATTTTTAACATTTTCTAAAAATTCTTTTACAATAATTATTTTATGATTTCTATTTTTCATTACTATCACCTAAATTTTCTGTGTGTTCTTTAAAGTTCAATTGTATTATTTCCTTTAAATAAGAACTTAAATTTTCTGCTTCTTGCTTGTCCAAATTAGGTATTGTAAAACTTCCTCCAGCAGTAGTTATATTTACATTTGCAAGTCCTAGTGGTCTGTTTATAGGACCTTGACTTATATTAAGATGTTGAATTCTAACAGTTGGAATTAAAGTTCTTTTAACTATATAAATACCTTGTGAAAATTCAACCTTATCTTCGTCTATTTCATAACTCCATTGTTTATATTCAAGCTTTGGATATAATAAAGTGTTTATAAGCTGAAGTAATACAATAATACTAAGTACTAAATCTAATATAAATTTATTTTCTAGCCAATCTAAAAATACAAATCTAGCTACTATTGCTAATACAATGATAATTGCTAAAAATATAGCTCTTGATACAAACCAAGATTTTTTTGCTTTTAAACTAAGTTTATTTTTCATAATATAATTTCCCCTTTTTAAAATAACATATAAAAAGCCTGAGTGATTAATACTCAGGCACACTTATTTCTTTATAGAAATTGGTTGCTGTAATAGTATAATATGGCGTAATCCATAAAAATCCTATACCTAAAGTTATTACACCAAGTATAAACCATCCTATAAAACTAAGGCCTAATTTAAAGAATCTAAATTTATTCCCATTCATTATTCTAGCACTTTCTTTAATAGCCTCTATTGCAGATATATCTTCATTTTCAGCTAGTATATAATATACTTGTGAAAACATTAGGCTTACTATTATTCCAGGAACTATAAGAAGAATAAACCCTATTATAACAGCTATAGAAGTCAATAAATAAGCTACAAATGCCTTACCAAACTTTTTAAATCCCCAAACTATATCCATTATTTTTTCTTCATTTTTTATGAAATTCAAACAAAAACAGCTAATCCCTAATGAAATAGGACCAGATATTATAAAGCTTACAATATCAAATGTAACTTCAACATTATTATTTGACATTGATTCGCTATTAAATCCTATAACAATAGAAGGAATTGTTATTATAGCTAAATATACAAAACAATATAATGCCATTTTTCCCCATCTTCCATTTAACTGCTTTCTTGCTAATGATTTTAATTCACTGTTTGTCATACTAAACACCTCGCTATATAAATTTGTACTATATCTTTAATATATAATATGTTATTAATATATCATATGTGCTTAATAATTTACAGGAAAAATTTTCCCATGGTTATCTTAGAGAACTTGAAAATTATATTTACTCTATATATTGTAATTGAATATATATACTTTCACGATAACGTGACAGCTGAAATTTAATAGTTAACTATAATTAATTGATTTAATTAGTGTAGATTATTTATTAGAGCATGTATACTTTAATTATTTATATAACACTATTATTTTCCAGATACTCTATAAAATATATCATATTAAAAAGGTTATACCATATATCGGTATAACCTCTTTTAATTAACTTAATTATCTGATAAAATACCAAGTTTATCTTTTATACTTGGGTTGTAAAAAGTAACTTAGTATAACTATAAATATCTGTATCACTAAGGCTAGTGCAAATGCCATTATAAAATAATGATAAGCTAACTTGCTAGCAAAATATTCACTACTTATAACTACATAAAGCATTATACTTAATATTTCAGCAATACCTACTTGAATCTTAAAAAATTTAGTATTTCTCTTTTTAATTATATAAATAAATAATGCTAAAAGTAATATAGCTATAACTATTGAAATCATCTTTTGTGTTTGTAAATTCTCTGGTGAAAATATACTATTTTCATATTGATACTTTCTATAATAAATATGATGCATAACACCAGCTTTTTTATTTGTTAGATACTGAATTACAAACACCGCTACAATTATAGCCAGTTGGACAAAATTCAATAATGCATATCCAATACTTTTCAAATTTAAGTTTTTCATAATTTCTACTTAGGTTCTCCTGTTTCTGTAGGATTGCTAGTATCAGTACTCCATCCTATCCATCCATCACTATATAAAGAAGTATTTTTGTGTCCCATAACATTAGAATATGTTAAAACTTCTGCTGCTCTCCAACCACTACCACACATAAATGATAAATGATTGTTAGTGTCTATACCACTTTCTTTCCATAAAGCTTCTATTTCATTTGCATTTCTCATAGTTTTATCTATATTTCTATAGTAATTAAGAGATGTAGATCCTTCTGTTCCTGCATATCCATATACAGCCCCTGGTATACGTCCTTTTTTATCATGGTAGCTATATCCTGATATTTTTCCTATATACTCGTCCCACATACGGTTATCAACTAAAGTAAATTTATCATCTTTTAATTTTTCTTTTAATTCAGGTATAGTAACTACTAAATCAGGATTAGCAGGTATTGTTGCTCCAAAATCTGTTCCTGGAGTTTTTTCATTACTCTTAGTTTCTAGTTCATATCCTGCACTAATCCAAGAATCAGTTCCTCCATTTAATACTCTTACATCATTAACTCCCATATATCTAAGTACTGCTGAAACACGATAAGCTGCCATTGGTTCAGCACCTGTTACTATTATAGTATCATCTTTTGTGAATCCATAATCATTTGCAAATTTAGTTAAATCTTCATCACTTCCTAACATCCAAGTTGGAGGTGGTTCCACAGTATCTGTATTTATATGAACACTCGTTGGTATATGCCCTTTTGCATAACTTTCTGTTTCTTCTCCCCAACTTGCTTCAACTATTTTTATATCTTTTGCATCTTCAAACGTCTCTGGAGTTTTTCCATCTACAACTTCTTTAACTACTTTTGAAGGTACTATCATTTCGTAGTTTTCATATTTTTCAAGTGGTAACTTTTTATCATTTGCCCACTCATCTATATCGTATGTATATAAATTCTTATACCCTTGTTTATTTAAGTAATTTGCAACTTCATTACTAGCTTTACCGTCTGTATCATATAAAACTATATTTTTATCTTTTTCTATTCCTTTTGTCTTTAATGCTTCTTTTAGTATTTTTTCTTTATTTTTATTTTCAACACCTAACCAGTTATAAGAAAAATCTACAGCTTCTGGTATATGTCCACCTCTTTTTTCTCCATTTAAAACCCATCCATTATATGAATCACTTAATCTAGTATCTACAACTACCCAATCATCTTTTTTTAGATTTTTTTGTAACTCTTCTGTTGATATAACATTAGTTTTCACTTCTTCTATTTCAGCTTTTTCACTTTCTTTGTTACTGCATGCAGATAATGTTAGCATACTTGTTATTAAAGTACTTATTAGTGCTATATTTTTAAAATTTTTGTTCAAATTTTCGTACCTTCCTTCTTTATTATTCTTATGCTGTTTATATTTTATCAAATTCATTTTTATTAGTAAACAAATATAGATAATAGCTATGTATATTCATTTCAGCATAGAAAATTTCTATACTTTTACCTTATAACTTATTAATTTAATTTATTAAAATTGAACCCAAAGTTTTGCTACAAAGTTTGCTATAGCTGTAAATAATGAAAATTCATTTCCTCCATATAGTTGTAAGAAATCTCCTGCTGTATTTGCTAACATAGGAATTGTAATTGAAACTAATCCTATTAATATAATCCCACCTAATGCACTTGTAATAACTGCCGCTAAAACTCCACCTCTTTTATTTGCAAATATCGCCCCTGGAGCTACATCAAAATAACACGCTATCGTTAAAGGTATTACAGGGAAAGCTAATTTTCCGGTACTTCCTATTACAAATAAAGTTATTATTGATGTAATCATAGATACAATAAAACCGATTAATAATGCATTTTGCCCATATGGAAATATTATAGGTACATCTAATGCTGGTATCGCACCTGGAACAAGTTTTAAAGATATTCCTCTAAATGCAGGAACTATTTCATTTAACATCATTCTAACTCCTGATAAAAGTACAACTGTACCTCCTGCAAAAGTCATACCTTGAACTAAAGAATATGTAAATATATCAGATTGCGCTAAAATATCAGTTCTCATCTCAGGTCCTATTATACTTAATACTACTATGTACAGTATCATTATAACAATTCCTGATGTAACTGTTGTATCTCTAAAGAAATCTAAACATTTAGGTACTTTTAAATCTTCGCTCGATTTATTAGCATCTCCTATAAATCTACCTATAAAATCGCCTAACAAACAAAACATTGTTGTTGTATGCCCTAAAGTAAATTCATCACTTCCTGTTAAGTTCTTAACCAGTGGTCTAGCTAATGCTGGAGAAACTACCATAACAATAACTTGGAATATAGTCGCAAATATAATTAATGATAAACCACTCATACCTGCTTCTACTCCACTACCTATAAATAGCATTGAAAACCAAAATAATAAATTTCCTGTTAAATAAATAGATTTAAATTTAGTAAATCTAGCTATTATTATATTAATTACTAATCCTAAAAGCATAACTAGTCCTATTTCAAAACCATAATTGCCCATAAAATCACTAAAACTAGCTAAAGTATTACTTCCTTTTATAGAAAATAATTGTGAAAATGCATTTGATAATGGGTTTACTCCTTTTATAACTATGTTTACACCTTCAAATAAAATTAACATACCTATTATAGTCTTAACAGTTCCTTTTACAATTTCACTTATATTTTTCTTTTGTAAAATTAACCCTAGACAAGCTATAATAGCTATGAATAACTCTGGTCTTCTTAATATACCTACGATAAAATTCATTGTGTTTCTCCCTTGTGATTTATTATTTCATTAATTTTTTTATAATCGATAATCCTTTTTCCTCTATTTCTGATTTGTTCATAAAGTTTTCTATTATTATAACTGGGCAAGTAACTTTTTCTTTTATTTGATCTGCTATTTCATTAGATGTAAATATTAAATCTGACATACCTGATGCTACTGATGTTACATCATTTGTAAAAGTTTCAACATCTATACTATGCTTAGACATAACATCATCTAAATTCATTTTTAGTATTAAGCTACTCCCTATTCCAAATCCGCAAACAGTCATTATTTTTAATGCCTTACTCATAATAAATTCTCCTCTATATTTTTAATATTTTTTTATAGCATATAGAAAATCATATTCATTTTAAAATTGTGTATAAATATAATTTTCGTATATGTGCTTCAAAAAAGGCTTCATTATAAATCTTCAATTGAAGACTTTTTTATAATTTGTAATATCTCTTGTTTACAATCACTTTCTTTTAACTTTTCTATATTACTATCTTGTGATAAAAACATAGCTAAATTTTTTATAAATTCTATATGATTTTCTTTACTTGTTGCTGCAAATATAAATACGGTATGCACTGGATCATTATATTTTGAACCAAAATATACAGGTTCGCTGAGAGTTGTTAATGCCATTGAATCTTCTTTAACACTAATATCTGGTTTTGCATGTGCTAATGCAATCCCTGGCATAATAACAATATATGGGCCTAAATCTTTGATAGCTTTTATCATACTATCAGTATAATCTTTAGTGATTTTTCCACTTGTTACTAGGGGTTTAGCGCATTGTTTTATCGCATCTTCCCAATTTGACGTTACTATATTTATTTGTATCATGTCTTTTGTTAATATGTCTCTTAACATTTATTATGTCCTTTCTGCCAATGTTTCCTTTACTATTTGCTAACCTATATTATTTATTACATATTATCACTAAATATATGAGTTATTCAATACTTGGACTTATCAATACACTGATTTATCGTTAAATATATGCACTTAATATATAAAACTTTATAATACTATTATAAATATACTTATAAGAATTTCATAAGTTCTACATAATTTCTATTTATACTTATATATATATTTATTGTGTGAAAGGAGATTAACAATGGCTATTAAAACTCAATCTTTATACGTCAAAGGCATGGTCTGTAATTCTTGCGAAAAGATCATTGAGGAGGATGTAAAAAAACTAGATGGAATTAAAAATGTTAAAGTAAGCTTTAAAACTTTAGTAGTTACAATTAGTTATGACTCAGATAAGTGTTCTTATTCAGATATAAAAAGAATTATAACAGAATGTGGTTATACTGTCATGCCACATTCCAATTCTAATAATAATTCTTCTGAGTTTATAAGAAATGCTATATTAATACTTGGATTAGTTTTTGTTATGACAAAACTTACCTCATTATCAAATTATTTTGATATATCATCAATATTAAATTCAAATGCGACCTACTTCATCATTTTTATAGTTGGGCTTTTATCTTCCCTACATTGTGTTGGTATGTGCGGCGGAATAATGTTATCTCAAAGTCTATCTACTAATAATGTAAAAGCACCTTTATTATATAACTTAGGTAGGGTTATATCTTATACAGTAATAGGAGGAATAATAGGTGCAATAGGATCGGTTTTTTCTGTAAGTACTCAAGCATCAATTATTATCTATATAATAGCTGGAGTTTTTATGATAATTCACGGTGCAAATACTATGGGATTTAAAATTTTTAGAGGTCTTAGTTTTAGATTACCTTTTCTTTCTAAATGCCCAGCACAAACCTCAAATTCTACTCCTTTTTTAGTAGGTTTATTAAATGGCTTTATGCCATGCGGCCCACTACAAACAATGCAATTATTTGCTTTAAGTACAGGTAGTATGACAAAGGGAGCTCTAAGTATGTTTATATTTTCCGTAGGAACAGTTCCTTTAATGTTATTGTTTGGTTATATGGCAAATTTATTAAGTAAGAATACTAGTAAAAAACTAATACAATTTAGCGGTGCTTTAATAGTAATTTTAGGTTTAATTACAGCAAATAGGGGTATTTCATTAGCTGGAGTAAATTTAAATCCACTAAATGTTTACGATAACTATGCCTCATCATCTGGCAATGCTTCACAGGACCTCGATGAAGATTCTGGAATTGCAACCATTAAGGATGGCGTTCAAACAGTTAAAATTACTGCTGATTATTCTGGTTATTCTCCAACTCCATTGTATATTCAAAAGAATATACCAACTAAACTTATTATAGATGGAAAACAATTAACAGGATGTAATAATACAATAGTTATACCTTCATTAAATATACAAAAAGAATTAAAAGAAGGTGAAAATATAATAGAATTTACTCCTGGTAATACAGATATAGACTATAGTTGTTGGATGGGTATGATTAGTGGTAATATTATAGTTGTAGATGAGTTACCTAGCATATAATAAACAAATTAAGCCAATTATAAAAACAGCATCTTTTACGAATAGATGCTGTTTTTTACAAGAAATATAAGTAGGAGGTTTATTATAAATGAATAAATTAAATGTTTTAGTCGTAGAAGATGAAATTAATATAAATGATGTTATAAAGCGTTATTTAGAAAAAGAAGGTTATATTGTATATCAATCATTTGATGGCAAAAGTGCACTTGAAGTTTTTGATAAGTACAATCCTAATATTATTATTTTAGATATAATGCTTCCAGATATATTAGGAACACAAGTGTGTAAGGAAATTAGAGAAAAATCAAATGCACATATAATAATGCTTACAGCTAAAAGCGATGAAACAAGTGTTATAGAAGGTTTAAATATAGGGGCTGATGAATATCTAACCAAACCATTTAGCGCTCGTGAATTAGTTGCAAGAATAAATGCTATTTCTAGAAGATTAAGTAAAGATAATAATGAAAACTTTGATAATATATATTATTTTAATAACAATGAATTAATAATAGATTCTGATAAATATGAAGTGAAAAAGTCTGGAAAATTAGTTAATCTAACAGCTACAGAGTATAAAATATTATTAAATATGGCTAAATATCCTAATAAAGTTTTTACTAGAGAAGGGTTAGTAGTTTGTTCTTTTGGGTATGATTATGATGGAATAGATAGAGTTATAGATGCTCATATAAAAAATATAAGACAAAAAATAGAAGATGATGTTAAAAATCCAGTATATATTACTACAGTTTATGGAATAGGATACAAGTTTTCAGGAAATGGCAAATGATTAAAATTAAATTAAAATACAAATTAACTTTATCTTATATTTTAATTGCCATTATAAGTATTTTAATAGTAGCATTTATTGGCAATACATTATCTCAAACTAAGTTTAAAAAATATGTACTTGAACAAAGAAAACATGTTAATCAGTCAGTAGTAAATGATATAAAAAATAGTTACAAAACTTATAATAAATGGACTATACGTGACATTGAACACATAGGAAAAGATGCATTGGATAAAGGATTGATATTAACTTTAAATGATGGTCATGGAAAATCTATTTGGGATGCCAGAGAATATAATTCACAACAATGTGAGTTTACACTAGATAATATGAGCGAACATATGATGATGTATTTTCCTAATTGGAAAGGTAAATATACTACAAAAGAATATGATATTACTGTAGAAAACAAGAAGGTTGGTACTTTATCTATAGGGTCTTATCCAGATTATTATAGTGACAATGATATTTTATATCTAAAAACATTAAATAAGATTTTGATATATTCAGTATTTATAGCTTTAATAGTTTCTATTATATTAGGATTATTAGTAACTAATAATATAGTCAGACCTATATCTAAAGTTGTAAAAAGTACAAAAAATATTTCAAAAGGAAACTACAACGAAAGAATAGATGAAAATGTTGATACCATTGAATTAAATGATCTTATTCTAGGGATTAATAATTTAGCACAATCCCTACAAGAACAAGAAAATATAAGAAAAAATTTAACAAAGGATGTATCTCATGAATTAAAAACACCACTTACCTCATTACAAATAAACTTAGAAGCTTTAATTGATGGTATATTAGAACCTACTACAGAGAGATTGTCTATTTGTTATGAAGAAATTTTAAGACTGACTAGATTAGTAAGAGATTTAGAAAAATTATATATGTATGAACAAAATGATACGAATATAAATAAAACAGAATTTAATATAGAATATCTCATAAAAAATGTCATTACTAATTTTGAAAGTGAATGCAAAAGAAAAAATATAAATATTAGCTTTAATAGCAGTAGTTTAATTATAAATGCAGATAAAGATAAAATAACTCAAGTTATAATAAACTTATTATCTAATGCAATAAAGTATACACATGAAGGTGGAAATATATTTATAGAAACATATAATGTTGATAATGGAATCAAATTAGTTATAGAAGATAATGGAATTGGAATATCAGAAGAAGACTTACCTTATATATTCGAAAGGTTTTATAGATCTGATAAATCTAGAACTAGACTTACAGGTGGTGCAGGTATAGGACTTAGTATAGCTAAAGCTATAATTAATTCTCATAATGGAACTATTGATGTAGAAAGTAAGATAGGACAAGGTACAAAATTTATATTATATATACCAAATTAGTCTATAAATAACTTTGTGTATTTTTTATGAAGAAATAAGAAATAACAATTTATGCATGGATTCATTCTTAGGTGTATTGATATTTGATTACACCTTTATAACTATATAGACATTCTCAAATAAAGTAAGTGTATCTTTTTTCATTAAAGCTATTGCTTGAAAATTTAAAATATATTTCAAAAAAGAGATTTTAAAAATCTCTTTTTTGAAATATAAAAACATAAATATTTTAAATATACTTACAAACCTCATCAGCAAACTCATCAGTACTAGTGCTACCTCCAAGATCCACAGTAAGCTTTTCTCCTCTTAAAAACACCTCTGCCAAAGCATCCTCAATCTTTTTCGCACTATCATACTCACCTAAATATCTAAGCATCATAACTGCAGATTGAATAAGAGCAGTAGGATTAGCCTTATTTTGACCTGCTATCTGAGGTGCACTTCCGTGTACTGCCTCAAATACAGCATATTCCTTGCCAATATTAGCCCCAGGTATTATACCAAGCCCTCCAACAAGACCTGAACATAAATCAGATAATATATCTCCATAAAGATTTGGCATTACCATAACATCATATTTTTCTGGATTCAAAACAAGGTTCATAGCCGCTGCATCTACTATTAAATCATCAGATTCTATATCATACTTTGATGATACCTCTCTGAATACATCTAAAAATAATCCATCTGATAACTTCATTATATTTGCCTTGTGTACTGCAGTTAGCTTGTTTCTTTTATTATCTTTTACATAGTTACAAGCGAAATCTGCTATTCTTTCACTTGCTCCTCTTGTTATTATTTTTATACTTTCAGCCCCATAGTCACCAAGTTTGTGCTCTATTCCTGCATATAAGTCTTCTGTATTTTCTCTAACTATTACTAAATCTACATTTTCATATCTACTTTTTATCCCCTTGAAGCTTTTAACAGGTCTTAAATTTACATATAAATCTAATTCTTGTCTAAGTGTTACATTTACACTTCTAAAACCCTTACCGACAGGTGTAGTTACTGGTCCTTTTATTGCTATTTTATTCTTTTTTATAGTATCTATTACATGCGATGGAAGTGGAGTACCATACTCCTCCATCACACCTTCTCCTGCATTTACTTCTTCCCATTCTATGTTAACTCCAGTAGCTTCGACTACCTTTGTCATAGCCTTTGCTACCTCTGGTCCTATGCCATCTCCTGGTATAAGTGTTATTTTATACATACCCTAATCCCTCCAGTTTTTTAGCTACTCAACTTGCTTTATATCAATAGTCCTTCTGCTTGAATCTTTGTATATTTCAATTTCCCTCCAGCTTTTAGTATTTCTACTTCTTTTGATGATAAGTCTAATTTAACTTTAAATGAGTTTCCTTTAGTAGCATTTTTTACTTCTAACTCATTAGAATCTAACTTATCTAGTATATCTGCTATTTCCAATTTATCTAAAAGATCTAGTTCTTCATGATCTTTACTATCAGAAAATTCCATAGGTATTATTCCACTATTTATTAAATTTGCTTTATGAATTCTTGCAAAACTTTTTACTATTACTCCTTTAACTCCAAGATAAAGAGGCGCTAAGGCTGCATGTTCTCTACTTGAACCTTGACCATAATTTTCTCCTCCAACTATAAATCCACCATCATTATCCTTTGCTCTTTTTGGGAATTTGGTATCTATAGTATTGAAGCAATAATTTGAAAGATGAGGTATATTACTTCTAAATGGAAGTAGTTTTGAATCTGATGGCATTATATGGTCGGTTGTGATATTATCCTCTGCTTTTAATATAATTTTCCCTTCTAATACTTCTCCTAATTCTGTATTAACAGGGAATGGTTTTATATTTGGTCCTCTAACAACTTCTACATTTTCTCCATCAATTGAAGGTTTTACAATCATGCTATCATCTATTAAAAATCTATCTACTGTTAAATTTTCAAATTTAACATCAAATTTTCTTGGATCTGTTAATTTTCCATATATAGCACTTACTGCTGCCACTTCTGGACTTACTAGATATACATTTGCTGATAATGTTCCACTTCTACCATAGAAGTTTCTGTTAAATGTTCTTAGTGAAATTGAATTAGTTCCAGGAGATTGACCCATTCCTATACATGGACCACATGAATTTTCTAAAATTCTAGCTCCTGAGCTTATTATATCTGCCAAAGCTCCATTTCTAGCTAGCATTTCCATAACTTGTCTAGAACCCGGAGCTATAACTAAACTTACATTTTTGTGAATCTTATGCTCTTTTAATATTTGAGCTACCTTCATCAAGTCTTCATATGAAGAATTTGTACAACTTCCTATTGCAACTTGATCTACCTTAATCTCTCCGATATTTTCAACCTCATCTACATTGTCTGGGCTATGAGGTATAGCTGCTAATGGTTTTAACTGTGATAAATCTATAGTAATTTCTTCATCGTAAGTTGCATCATCATCTGCTTTTAATTCTAACCATTCATCTTCTCTACCTTGAGCTTTGAAAAATTCTAATGTTTTTTCATCACTCGGGAAGATAGAAGTTGTAGCTCCTAATTCTGCCCCCATATTTGTTATCGTTGCTCTTTGAGGTACTGATAAGTATCTTAAACTTTCTCCACAATATTCAAAAACTTTGCCTACTCCACCCTTAACACTTACTTTTCTAAGCACCTCTAATATAATATCCTTAGACGATACCATGTTGTTTAGATTTCCTATTAAATTTACCTTACAAACCTTAGGTGTATTTATATAATATGTTCCTCCAGCCATTGCCAAAGCAACATCAAGTCCACCTGCTCCAATAGCAATCATACCTACTCCACCAGCAGTTGGAGTATGGCTATCCGACCCTAAAAGTGTATCTCCAGGAGTTGAAAATCTCTCTAAAAATACTTGATGACAGATCCCATTTCCTGGTCTTGAGAAATATACTCCATACTTATCTGCTACTGTTTGTATATATCTGTGATCATCTGCATTTTCAAATCCTTGTTGTAGCATATTATGATCTACAAAAGCTACACTTCTCTTTGTTCTTACTTTATCTATACCTATCGCTTCTAATTGAAGATATGCCATAGTTCCTGTTGAATCTTGAGTTAGCGTTTGGTCTATTTTTATCCCTACTGAATTATCAGCGCTAATATTTCCTTCTACTAAATGTTTTTTTAAAATTTTATAAACTAAATTTTCTGCCAATGTTTTTACCCCCTATTTAAATTTTGATAACTTAGTAAATCATAGTATATTTGAACTATTTCTTTATCAAATAGGCTTCTTTTCATCCCTATAGAAAAAGATCTAACCTTTTCTAATAATTCAGTTGCCATAATATCTGAAAGCTCAATGTTATATTCTTGAAACTTATTTACTATAGCCGCTTTTCCTGAGTGTTTTCCTATTACAATTTGTCTCTCGAGTCCTACTTCACTTGGATCAAAAGCTTCATAGTTTGTAGGATTTTTTAAAGCTCCATCTGCATGTATCCCTGATTCATGTCTAAACATGTTACTTCCAACTATTGCCTTCCATGCAGGAAGTTCTCTTCCTGATGCTCTTGAAACATACTCAGATAACTCTTTAAACTTTCTTGTATCTATATTTACACCATATCCATAAACATATTTAAGAGACATTAATACTTCTTCTAAAGCTGCATTCCCAGCTCTTTCCCCTAGTCCATTAACTGTAACGCCTATATAATTTGCACCTCCTACTACTCCAGCTAAAGCATTCGCAGTTGCCATTCCAAAATCATTATGAGTATGCATCTCTATATCAAATTTAGTTCTTTCATATAGAGTTTCTATATTTTTTCGACTTGTAAATGGCTCCATTACCCCTACTGTATCACAGTATCTAAATCTATCCGCTCCTGCACCTTTTGCAGCTTCTATAAATTCAGTTAAGAAGTCTAAATCTGCTCTAGATGAATCTTCTCCATTTACAGATACGTATAATCCATTTTGTTTTGCATATTCGACAGATTTTACCATGTTTTCTATTACCCATTCTCTAGATGTTTTTAATTTGTTCTTTATATGAATATCTGATACCGATAAAGATATCGCTACAGCATCTACTCCACAATCAATAGATTGTTCTATGTCTTTTATTACAGCTCTATTCCATGCCATAATACTAGGTTTTAAATTTCTTTTACAGATAGCCTTAATTGTATCTTTTTCATCTCCACCCATGGCTGGTATCCCAACTTCTAATTGATTTATGCCAAGGTCACTTAACATTTGTGCTATCATGACCTTTTCATGGTTTGCAAATACAACACCTGCAGTTTGTTCACCATCTCTTAAAGTTGTATCTACTATTTTAATTTCTTTAGAATTTATCTTATCTACTATACACATATCTCTTTGCCCCCTTAATTTTATTAGCTAATGTATGAATCTCTAAAATCTATATATTCAACCTTCATATAATTAACTTATTTTTTGATTTTTGCATGATTTTTTATAAATATTTCATTTTATTTAATCACACTCCTAAAACAAATTAATTGTTTTCACCTTAAACATATTATATTACACACTTTATAAATATGCACTATATTTTTTATTTTTTTTATAAATACAAATAAATGAATTATTTTTATATAATAATTCATTTATTTGTATTTATAACTTATAATATTACTTCTTATATCGATGTAGAAAATAATGTAGGACAAGGTACAAAATTTATATTGTATATACCAAATTACTCTATAAATAACTTCATTTAAAATACGCCAGTACTTATAAGTACTGGCGTATTTTAAATGAAGTTATTTATAGAGTAATTTGGTATATACAATATAAATTT
>NZ_JBXKIW010000021.1:0-2001 GCF_056995035.1 Romboutsia sp.
ATACCGAAACTGCCACGTAACATGCCTTGAATTAAGCTCCATTTTTTGAAGGTTGGATATAACCTCACAATTAAAGTTTCCTACTGAGGCAAGGATTTTCCACTTTGTTTATTTACGTGGGTACTAAGTTATAAACCACGACATATTTAATCTCTTATGTTTAGAGATAGTGTTTTGAATAGGTTGTCACTAGAACTATTAATTATTTCCTTTGTTCCAACTTTGGCAAAATGCCTTGTTCTCTCTTGAGCAAATTATATGGCTACTTTGGCATAGTTCGCCTCAAGGCAGTAGTCAGTCCTAATCCATTTTAGATTACTCTTGTCACCTCATGAGTTTTCTTATGTATGGATTCGTCTATTTTTATTTAAATTAATTGACTCGGTACAAATACCAAGGGTAAACTAATTTTAAACCGTAAATTAAAATGGGTATTTTATATTGTTTTAATTATAAAAATAAGGGCATAATTTCTTACACCCTTCTTAGGGGTACTTTATATCTCTTGGAATTTGTAAATATAGACTACTCTTCCCTTATAGACTATTATGGTAAAAACGCTACATGCCACTGATATCAATGCATTGAGCATGTTTTAATAAATCATTTATTAATCATAAAACCTCTACAAGTTAGTGATATCAACGGTTACAAATCATTTCTATTTTCTCGCCTGTTTTTCTCTTTATACTTTTTGTTAGCTATTTTATTCTGTTGTTTCTTTATTTCTTTAGCACACTTTTTACAATATTTAATTTTATTATTAGTTTCCTCAACTCTTTCTCCACATAATTCACATAATATAACACCGTCATCCAATTTCTCTTTTATATTATTTTTTAAATTATTTACTATTATATCACCAAAGCATTCCCACAGTGTTGTTTTAAAACTTGATTTCTTTTCATTATATAGATATTTAACTAGTACATCTACTACACGATTTACATCATCATTAACTTCAAGAACTTGTTTTTTAATGTCTTGATATAAATATGATAAATTATTAACCTCACCATCATTTGACTTTCCCATCATAAAATGACTTTTTAAATCTAGTTCTGTATATTTACTTATAATATCCTCATTTGACTTATCTAATTTTATATTTTTATCATTCATAAGTTTTTTATAATCAAATTTTCCTAAGTTTGTAGCTTTGAAGTTTATTCTAGGATTAGGTATCATTTTATCAAGTCTATTAACAACGCTGTTATTTATAGGTTCTACTTTATCTTTGGGTTTATCCTTAGCGTAAATAAAGAAATGTGGCGTTTTAGATTTAGTATAATTAGTAATCATGCCTTTTTTATCTTTAGGTCTTTCAGGTTTATATAACGTTTTTGCATAATCTATGGTAAAATTATTTTCCATACATAGCAATTTTATTACATCAATATCAACGTCATTACTATTCCATATCTTAGTTATATCATTGCTAATAGCTCCTATATTACCACCTGTATATGCCGACTTTAAACCCTCATATATAACCTTACTATTTAGAATCTGTGCCTCTGCTTTAGCCATATTATAATATAAAGGCACTATTCCTTTCATATTACGTTCTGCTACTTCAATTATAGTGTGGTCTGCACAAACTAAGCTCTTATCTCCATCTACATCAAACATTAATATCTTGCTAATTATATCATGACAGCTTGTGTATAGTGCATTTGTAGTGAACCATCTACCTTTTTCTTTATCAACAACATTATTCCTTATTGCGTGTTCTCGGTACAAATGAGGGCTTCTTAGGCAATCCAATTTAGGTTCTTTTTTATATAATCTACAATAAACTTCATTATCTTCTAATAGTCCTTTGGGATTTTCTTCTCCTAAAAATAACCTTTCACAAAATGCATATAAATCAGGGCTTATAAACGTATAAACTCCATTTACATCAAGCTTACCTGCTCTCGCACCTTTAACCATACTTTTTTTAACTTGCTTTAATATTTCTTTACTATATGTATCATTTAATAATTCTGGATATATTTC
>NZ_JBXKIW010000022.1:0-12433 GCF_056995035.1 Romboutsia sp.
AAATATATATACTAAAAGATAAATATAAAAATAAAATAAAGATAAATGCAGGGGTAGAAGTAGATTATATAGAAGGTTATGAAAATGAAATAAAGCAGATGTTAAATAAATATGGAAAATATATAGAAGATTCAATACTATCAGTTCATATGCTGAAAATTAAAGATAAATATTGTTGTATGGATTATAGTCCATCAGAATTTGGAAAAATAATTAACTCATTAGGAAGTATAAAAGATGTTTACAATAAATATTATGAGACTTTAAAATTAGCTATAAACAGCGACTTAGGTGAATATAAACCTAAGAGGATAGGACATTTAAATTTAGTAAGAAAGTATAACAAAGTTTTTCCATATGACTATAAAGGAAATGAACTATTAGAAGAAGTAGTAATGCTAATAAATAAAAATAAATATGAAGTTGATTTTAATGTATCGGGCATGAGAAATAAAGACTGTAAAGAACCATATATACATGATCATTTATTAGATTTAATAAAAAAATATAATATTCCTATTATCTTAGGGTCAGACTCACACTGCAGTAGCGATATAGGGAGTACTCAAAAATACACATCAATTATTTAATTGATGTGTATTTTTATATTTTTCTTATTTAAAATATTTGAAATTGTTGGATGATATAAGAATAATTAATTTTTAGAAGTCTTAATATATACTATATTTTTATCAACAATTTTTTTCATAGAAAGAGATTTTAAAGTGTCTTCATTAACTATTATTTGAGTTTCATCTAACATAGTTACAGGAATATCAGATACTTTCTCACCATTTAAAACTTTAACAGCAAGTTCTCCAGTTTTATAGCCTAATTTTTCATAGTCTATACCTTGACATACAAGTGCACCAGATTTGACAGAACCCTCTTCAGAAGATATTACGGCTACTTTATTATCAGTAGCGATTTTAGAAACTATTGGCATAGAAGAAACAATTAAGTTATCTGTTGGAACATATAAAACATCTATATTACCTACTAAACTAGACATCGCTTGATTAACTTCATTTGAAGAGGAAACACCTTTTTCTATAACTTTATAATTATTCTTAGATGCATACTCCTTTAGCATATCAACCTGTACCTTTGAATTTACTTCACTAGTATTATATAAAACACCTATAGTTTTGGTATTTGGGATAAATGTTTTAATTAATTCTAGATTTTTATCTATAGATATGTAATCTGATGTACCTGATACATTTCCTTCAGGTTTATCTATAGATTTTACTAGACCAGCAGCAACTGGATCAGTAACAGCAGTCATTAAAATAGGTATATCTTTAGTAGCATTATAAGCTGCTTGAGCTGATGGAGTTGATATAGCAAATATTAAATCCTTTTTATCAGATACAAACTTATTTGCAATCGTTTGAGTTGTAGGCATATCATTTTGAGCATTTTGGTAATCGATTTTTATATTTTCTCCATCTTTATATCCGTTATCTTCTAGCGCTTTTATGAATCCCTCTCTTGATTTATCTAAAGATGGGTGTTCTACTAACTGAGTAATACCTATTGTTTTGATATTCTTATTTGAATCAGATGATTTAACATTATTATTATCATTAGAACAACCTGTAAGTAAAGATACTCCAACTGCTCCTACCAAAATTAAATTCATTAACTTATTTTTTATTATCATAATATAATCCTCCTAAATTTTATTTTCATATATATTAATTAAGCTATAAATTAAGCCTTAAAATTTAAAATAGTCAGTGAAAGATCTTTTAAAATCGTATTAGGACCAAGACCAGTAGTTAAGAATAAATCTAAAATAAACTTGCAAGATAATACAACTATTATAGCTAGTATCATTGGAGAAATACGCATATTAAATAAGTGATTGCAGGTAAATAATGGAATATTTGATTTTCCCATTATCCCCAGGTTAATAGAGTAAAGCATACCCATAACTAAAATTCCTGAAAGTAAGTTAGAAATTTTAAGTTTGATATGTAAAATACCAGTAATAAGACCAGAAATTAAACCACATATCACAGCTAATAAAGTTCCTACTATTGGAGAGAGACCATTAGTTAAAGATAAAGCAATAATAGCCCCACCTAATGAGAAACTTCCATCAACAGATAAGTCTGGGAAATCCAAGATTTTATAGCTGATATAAATACCTAACACCATAATCGATAAAATTAAACTTTGTGTTACTACAGATACAATTCCTGTCATAAAAAACACTCCTTTAAAAATTTATTTTGTATAAAAAAACCACACGGTATAGTCCATGTGGTTTATATTTGGATATAAAAAGACCACACAGTATAATCCATGTGGTTTTATATTTGTATATAAAAACCACACAGTATAATCCATGTGGCCTTATATTTGGATATAAAAAAGCCACACAGTATAATCCGTGTGACTTTATAAATGATAATAATGAATAACATTATAAACAATATAGCCAACACAGATACAATCCCAAATTATCAGTAAGTCATAAGGGGCTTGTATCCATGTTAAAATTAATCAAATTTATAACTTGGTACAAACCCTATATAAATTGGCTATAAAAACTAAATCGTGCTTGTTTGTTTATTAAAGTATTCATAATTACCCTCCAGTTCTATTTTATAATTAATAATATTCTTTATAGAAAAAACAAAGATAAGATTTAATATTTGCTTTTTCTTTAATTTAGTAATAGTATAGTGTATTAAAAATTGCAAGTCAATAAAAAAATATAAAGGTGATCCATTTTTTTGTTATTTCTTGATTAAGCAACCTTCATTTAACAATTTAAATCCTTGTATGTTTACTAAGAAGTCATATAATTCGAAAGCATTATATTTACAAAAATTATCTAAACAATATCTAGTATCATCTTCTAATTTATCATATTCATCATATATATGGAATGCTGCGGACATTTTAGTCATATAATCCCTAAGTTTATCCATATCAACTAACATATAAGCATAATCAAAATCAAGTTCATTTCTTACAATCATATTTTTTACAACATTTAATAAGTATTGTTTTTTATCAAAATTTATAGTTATAGTTTTAGATTTATATTCATTTATACGATAAATTATCTCTTCAATGTTTGAATCTAATTTAGTATTAACAAAAGAAATAAACCCGCTTTGACTAAATAAATTCTGTAAATCAGATATTAGAAAAGTATTCATATGTCCTTCCCATAATAAAAGTGAAAATTTATTATAGGTAGAATCTACAATAGGCTCCCCTTTATAATTTTCAAATCTTGGATGAAGAGTATGATGATGTTTAGCTATAGCACATCTAAATAGATTACCATCATGTCCAGCAGGTACGTAACTTATAATAAAATCATCCATATCATTTCCTAAATAAACATCCTCATGTACAAGTAATTTTATAAGTACATCTAAATTATCCTTTGTAAAATCTATATTTATATTATTAATAGCTATTTTATATATCATTTCTTTATATATGTTCTCAAGAATATTACTTAATTCTAAGTTGTAGTTAAATTTCATGATTAGAGCCTCCAAAATTAAAGTTAGTAAGTATATACCCAAAAAAATAAAATATAATCTAATAAAACATGATTGATGATTAAATAGAAAGCCTTATGAATAAATAACTTCAGCTTGTATGTATAAGTGTAAAAAAATGAAGGGAAAACTCTAAAGAAATAGAGTTTGAAGGTTTTTAAGTAAATATTGAAGTGTGTTTTGTGTTCCCTCAAACTTAGGTTTGTAGGGATTTTTTGTATATTTTTTAGTGAGTATAAGATTATTAATGCGTTTTAATATATTTTAAAGTATCATTTGACGAATGATAAAGATAGGAGTAAAATATAGTTAACAAAGTAAACTATATTAAATAAGTTCGGTATTTTTTAATAATTTTATACAGTTAATCAATTTGGAAAGTGTGGTAATAATAGTGAAAGATTTAAATTGGATTTATATGTTAGAAAGAATGCAGAGTATAAGATATTTTAGTAGAGGAATGATACGTCGTGCCACTAAAGAATATCAAATACCAGCAGAACACTTAGATTTATTATCTCAACTGGCAGTTAGTAATGAAAAAATGACTCCAATGGCTCTTAGTAAGCTTATGAAAGTAAATAAGACAATAATAAGCAGAATAATAGACCAATTAAATAATAAAGGTTATTTAATTAAAACTAAGGATGAAAATGATAAGAGGAGTTATTTTGTTTCTATAACAGAATTGGGAGAAGAACAATTAAGGAATATATATAAACATTATTTAGGACCAATATATGAGCTTCGCAGAAAATTAGGTGAAAAGGACTTTTTCCAGTTGATGGAATGTATAGAAGAAGCAAATATAAAAATGAATGAACATGGGGAGGAGATACAATAATGAGTTTTTATGAACTAATGCAATTAGGAGCATGCAATCTTAAACCATTAATTAAAGCAACTGAAGATGATAAGTTAAAGAAAAAATATATAACAGCTCTTATAGTTAAGAATTTTTTATGTCTTTTGTTTTGTATGATTATAGTAACTTTTTTTAATAATATATTTGGTATTGATAACAGTATTGTAGGTGTAGTAACAGTTATAGCATTAATGACATTTAGATTTGCAAACTTGGATTTCAAAACTGGACAATCGGCTATTACTATATTAGGTATATTTGCCATATTTATTGTTTCACCATATGTAGCAACCATAGTTCATCCAGTAGTAGGTAGTATAATAAACTTTATTTCAATGATGGCAATTGTAATTTTATCTTGTCATAACGTAGTTTTATCTAATCAATCAACATTTATATTATCATACTTACTTTTATATGGATATGAGGTTAATGATGTAAATGAATATGTAAATAGAGTATTTGCATTGATTTTAGGTGGAATAATAGTTGCAGGAATCTTTTATTATAAGCATAGAAAAGTTAATTTTGAAAATGATTTCACTGATATAATTAAAGACATAGATTTTGCTACACCACGCACTAAGTGGCAATTAAAACTTGTATTAGGAATAACTATAGCTATTTTAATGGGAGAGCTTCTAAATTTACCACGTGTTATGTGGATTGGATTTGCATGCATGTCAGTACTTCAACCAGATAAAGAAAAAGTTGAATACCGTGTAAAAAAGAGATATCCATTCGTAATTATAGGATGTTTAATGTATGTAGTAATATATTTAGTTTTACCACAAGAATACAGAGATTATGCTGGTATATTAGGTGGACTTATGGTAGGATTCTCAGGAACGTATCCATGGCAAACTTCATTCAATTGCTTTGGCGCACTAACAGCAGCAGTTCCTGTATTTGGATTAGGTTGGGCCATAGTTATACGTATAGTTAATAATATAATAGGAGTTATATACAGTAAAGTCTATAATAAAATATTTGATAAAATAGATAAAAGAATCTTTAGTGAAGATATAATTGCTGAAATAAGATGATACTTGCTAAATGTTTAAACCTCTTTATATATGTTAGAAAATATAAGGAGGACTTATTATGAGTAAATACTCTACATTACTTCTAAAGTGGTGTAAATATAATTATAATATTTAAAATGTAGGTACATATTGTGATAAGTGAAGTTAAGTTAAAAGATGCTGATTCAGCATATATAACATCTAATAATATAAAAATAGAAACATCTATTAAAATATAACTCAGTCAAAACACTCAAACCCTTGAAATTTCAATGCTTTTATGATAAAATTGTATTATAAAATACATGAGAGGTTTATAATATAGGTGGCTTAAACTTAAATAACCAACTTGATGATAGTACCAAGAAATTAATTATAAGTATGGAGGTTGAAATGTATAAAAAGTCATCATACACAAAACTAACTGAAAATCGAATAGATGCAAAAGAAAAGAAAAACAACTGGGAAGTTGCAATAGGATTAAATGAAGTAGATAATTTAAAGCCTTCAAAATATCTTATACAATTAATGCAAGATTCCATCGAAGGTAAAAAAACATATAAAGAAGTGGAAAATGCTCTTTACTCTTACTACAAAAAACTTGATCCTAATGATGAAGCAATTACACAGACTGAAGAATGTGATTTAGTATCAGTACGAATAGTTCAACTACTAGAAAGCGGAAGTTTTAAATTTAGTCCGATAACTTTAAAAAGTATACATAGGGCTTTATTTAAAGATTTATTCAAAGGTGAACTAGAAAAATATGTTGGGGAATTTAGAGATTATAATATAAGTAAAAAAGAGCCTATACTTGGTGGAGATAGTGTAATATATGGAGATTACAACGATTTAATGGATATAATAGCTTATGATTTTGAAGAGGAAAGTAAAAAAAGTGCTAAAGTATCAGCAAGTAGATTAGCTAGGTTTACATCTTCAATATGGCAAGTACATCCATTTTGTGAAGGCAATACAAGAACAACAGCGGTGTTTATTATAAAGTATCTAAGAAGTTTAGGATATAACGTTAATAATGACTTGTTCAAAGAAAATTCACTATATTTTAGAAATGCTTTAGTATTATCTAATTATTCAGATGTGAATAGAAATATTAGACCAGACTTTAAGTGCTTGGAATCATTCTTTGAAAAGCTATTAATAGATACCAAGATAGAATTAGAAAAAATGAAATAAAAAAATAATACCCTTTCTTTAGGATTTAGGATTTAATAAGTTTGCAAACTCAAAATCAAAAAACTATAGAAAGGGTATTTCTATATGTTACAATAAACGGTAATCATGGTAGAGGAGTGGCATGGACGGCTAAGATATATTATACAAGGGGGGATGGATATGAAATTTGATTATTCATGTATAGACATATACACTAACGTCATATTTTAAATTATATTATAAATAAGTATACCAAAGGGGTTATAACAACAAGTCCTAAGATATTATAAAAAGTAAATACTTTAATATACTTATTATTAACGCCTTCAAACTCAGTAGTATAAATTTTATAAGAAATAACACTAGCAAGAGATGCTATCAAAGTACCCATACCACCAATATTTACACCTAGCAGTAGTTCCTTAAAGTGGTCAGTAAACCCAGATAAAAGCATAGTAGCAGGAACATTACTAATTACCTGACTTGATAAAATAGAAGATATAAAAGTAGATTTACCACTGCCTAAAATACCTGCCATAAACATTTTTACGCTTTCTAAGGTAGACATATTTCCTACAAATATAAAAAATCCTATAAATGTAACTAATAAAGAAAAATCAACTTGTACGAATAATTTCTTATTTAGAAGTAAAACTACTATAACAGTAACTAAAAAAGTAAGCTTATAATCTACTATATGAAAAACAGATAATAAAATTATAAAAAATAAACATGTAAATATAAGTACATGACTTCTATTTCCAACCTCAATATTATCTAAATCAATACTTAAGTTCATCTTTTTATCCTTGAATATCAAAAATAATAAAAGTGCTATAGATAACAAAAGTACTGGCGCTGTTATCTTAAAGAAATCTATAGCATTTAAATTATAAAATGAATATATAAATAAGTTTTGAGGATTACCCATAGGTGTAAAGCTACTCCCAAGATTTGCTGCAAGTGTTTGAAATATTACTATTTTTAAAATATCAATATTAGCCTTTTTGGAAATTACTATACTAAGTGGTACGAAAGTTATAAGAGCAACATCATTGGTAACTATCATAGCAGATACAAAAGTTATAAAAACTAATGCAACAGCTATTGAAGTATATGAGCTACATTTTCTTAATAACCCAACAGCAATGCTATCTAAAACTTTAAGCTCATTAAAAGCAGCTACTACTATCATAAGATTAAATAATAATATAAGTACCTTAAAGTCAATATAGGATAACCTTGGTGTTGAAATAAAGCAACTACCAAAAGCTAGTAATACTGATATAAGTAGTACACACTCTTTCTTTAAAAACTCTACAAAGGAATTTTTCCTTTGAATTTCTTCTTTTATTGCTATTTGTTCATAAATATTTTCGTTCATCTTTTTCTCCATCTATAAATTTTGACATATAAATTTTACATCATTAGATAGTATATATCAATATATTTAATATAACTATATCGAAGAGGAAAACTAGTTTTAATATCAACTGAATCACTAAAGTACCTCAGAACGATACCTGTGTATACGAGCTTTGTAAAATAAAATGTATATTTTTCCAAAAATCCGATAATTAAATTAGATTATCATGAACACCTATATGTAAATTCAAAAAATTGTATATAAAACAACATTAAGTATGATAAAATCAAAAGGTAAGTATGAGAGATTATTAAATGAAAGTTTATGGAATTAGGATGGCAATGAAATTTAGATGCACAAACTCTTATACCTGTTAAAAATAAAATAGATACTTTAAGTAATGATATATATAGAACCTAAAATAATGGATTTAAGGATAAATAATATGAAAACAGAGTGTAGTCTAGGATATCTTCAAATAATTGGAGAAAATCAAAAAATAGAGATTTGTGGTACAAGAATATTTATAGGTAGATTAGCAACTAATGATATTCAACTAACTCATAGATCTATAAGCAGAAGACATTGTTTAATAGAAGTTATAGATAAATATGTTTATATAGTTGATTTAGATAGTAAGTTTGGTACATATTTAAATGATATAAAATTATCAGCTAGAGAAAGAAATTTACTAAGAAATAATGATGAAATAGTTATAGGAAAAGGAATTGAAACAGTAAAAATCATATATATAAATTAGGAGTAAAGAGGAAGATGACAAAGAATTTTACACATAAAAACAATAATAGTGAGTTTTATTATAAAGATAATGTTGAAACTGAATATATAGGAGGAGAAGAAACCGAGTATGTAGCTACTAACACAGGTAAAATACCTAAAAATATTATACTAAATCAAAGATATAAGATAGTAGCAACTATAGGAAAAGGTGGAATGGGTGCTGTATATAAAGCACTTGATATGAGACTAAGAAGTACTCCTGTAGCCATTAAAGAGATGAGTCTGGGAAATATAGAGGATGGACGAATAGAAAAGGTAATACAAAATTTTGAAAATGAAGCAGGTACACTAATAAGCCTTAGACATAATTCTATACCTAGAGTAACGGACTTTTTTTCATTGAATAATAATAAGTGCTATATAGTAATGGATTTAATTGAGGGCGAAACCTTAGATCAAGTGATAAGGCATAGAGGTAAGATTCCAGAAGATGAGGTTAGAGATTGGATTAATCAAATAGCAGATGTTTTAAAGTATCTTCACTCAAGAGACCCTAAGATTATATTTAGAGATTTGAAACCTTCAAATGTTATGATAACAAAAGATAATGAAATTAAGTTAATAGATTTTGGTATAGCAAGAACATTTAAAGATGATAAATCTGAGGATACTACTTATTATGTATCACAAGGATTTTCACCTCCAGAGCAATATGGAACAGGACAATCAGATGAAAGATCAGATATATACTCATTGGGGGCATTAACACATAGTCTATTAATCGGAAGAAAGCCAAAAATAAAAGATTTTAAATTTGAAGACTTAAGAGATTTTGTTGATGTATCTGATGAATTAAATAATGCTATAATGGAAGCTACAGATTTTAGACCAGAGAATAGACCACAGACTATTGAAGATTTTATGAATCTAGTAAATAGTGATCTTAAAGTTAAAAATTCTAAAAGAAAATCTAGAAAATTAATTATAGTGGTAGCTAGTATATTGATTATAGTAGGATTAATAGCTGTTTATTTAAATAAAAATATAAACAAAACAACCGAAGATAATATAAGTGATGAAAATAAAACAAGTAATGACAACACATCTATAGTAGATACAAATTCAGAGAATATATCAAACGATGATGAAAATAATTCTAAAATACAAAAAGCAATAGATACTTTGTACAAAGTAACAAATGATAGTAGAGCGAATACTATATTTGAACAAAATCAAGGGGATAGCTATATAACTGATCCGAGGGTGAAAGAAAATTATTATATATTTAATGTAAGCAGTACAAATGGTGATTTAGCAGACTTTAATTATGCAGTTAATAAAAAGGACTATAGTGTTTATATTTGTCCTGTCGGTGGAGTTTTAATACCATATGAAGATGCAAACTCAGAATCTAACCTTGGAAAATATTTTTCAGATTACCAAACGATAGGCGAAGCAAATATTCCAGAAGCAACCACAAAATATTTAGATGAAAATGGGGCTGAAGCTTTAAACGATAAAGTAAATGAGATATTAAACGATGCTATTCAAGTAACAATAGATAGTTGTGGAGGACCTGTACTTTATGTGGATTCTATATTAAGAGGAAATACAAAAGAACAATTAGATAAGGATGTATTTGCTTACACAGAAAGTGAATATAATGTAGAAAATTTCTTAAAGTATATGTTTGTTGATTATGAAAAAGCTGTAAAAGAAGGAAATCCTAGTTTGATGTATCCATATGTTACTTCTGATGGGGAAAGTCATAAAAGTTATGAAAAAAATATACCGAAGTATCACAAAAAAGGAATAACGGTTAAACTTGTAGACTATAAAATAAATGAAATGAAAATGGACTCAAATGGAGATTATATAATATCATGTATAACAAACTTTGAAATAATAAACAAAAAAGAAACTAAGACACAAAAAGAAAAAGCTGACTATGTTGTGAAAAGATCTGAAAATACAGAATTTCGTTTAGATAGACTAGAAAATTGGTCTATAGTTAAATAATTAAAATTTAAACCCATATTACAAAGAAACATCTATTAAAATATAACTCGATTAAAACACTCAAACCCTTGAAATTTCAAGGGTTTGATGATGTGATTGTATTAAAAAATAGATGAGAGGTTTATAATATAGGTGGCTTAAACTTAAATAACCAACTTGATGATAGTACCTAACATCTCTTTTTTAATACTTAGATTGTATAATTAAATGCAACACTTAATAAAATACTCTATATTACTTCTAAAGTGGTGTAAAAATAAATATAATTATAATATTTAAAATGGAGGTACATACTGTGACAAGCGAAGTTAAGTATAAATTAAATAATTTGCCAAAGGGTAATAAAGAGCAAAGTATAAAATTTCTAAGTGAATACGAAATAAGTAAAGCTAATAATTTTCACAGGACTTTTCCACAATATAAAAAGACACCATTAATAAGTCTAGATAATCTAGCAAGTAGTTTAGGAATAGGTGGTATTTATGTAAAGGATGAATCACATAGATTTGGACTGAATGCATTCAAAGTCTTAGGTGGGTCTTATGCAATAGGAAGATACTTGGCTAAAAAATTTGATAGTGATATATCTGAATTGGGATATGATAAGCTAACTTCAAGTGAAGTTAAAGATAAATTAGGCAAAATTACATTCTTTACAGCGACTGACGGTAATCATGGTAGAGGAGTGGCATGGACGGCTAGTAAGTTAGGCCAAAGCTCTATGGTATATATGCCTAAAGGATCATCGGAGTATAGATTAAATAGTATAAGAAATGAAGGAGCAGATGCGAGCATAACAGATTTGAATTATGATGATGCGGTAAGACTTGCTACTGATCATGCAAATGAGTGTAATGGGGTTATAATTCAAGATACAGCTTGGGAGGGATACGAAGAAATACCAGCATGGATAATGCAAGGATATGGAACTATGGCTAAAGAAGCAGTGGACCAGTTAAAGAATTATGGAGTTGATAGACCAACACATGTGTTTGTTCAAGCAGGAGTAGGTTCTTTAGCCGGTGCTATACAAGGATATATTGCTTCAGTTTATGATGAGTGTCCAATAACAGTTGTTGTTGAAGCTGATCAAGCAGACTGTTATTACAAATCTGCACAATCAGGAGATGGAAAGCCAAGGTTTGTTGGGGGAGATATGCCTACTATAATGGCCGGACTGGCATGTGGAGAGCCTAATACTATAGGTTTTGAAATACTAAAAAATTATTCATATGCTTTTGTATCAGCTCCAGACTGGGTATCTGCAAAGGGTATGAGAGTACTTGGAAATCCGTGCGGCAATGATACTAGAATTATATCTGGAGAATCAGGGGCAGTAACAGCAGGATTATTATTTGAAATAATGCAAAATGATAATCTAGAAACTCTAAGGAAAGATTTGAAATTAGATGAAAACTCAAGAGTTTTACTTATAAGTACAGAAGGAGATACCGATCCAGATAAATATAGAAGTATAGTTTGGGATGCAAAATTTTAACAATTAATAAAGACTAGGATGTTTTTCAAAGTAACCCTATAGTTTTGGAGCTATTGCTCTAAGGTTATGGGGATTTTTATATACCACAAGCAATGTTTAAAATGTATTTTATATATGTTTTAGAAAAAATATACTATAGATGATGGATGTGATTATGATGATTAAAGGTGTATCTATAGGATAGAGAAGTGTGTCTATAGCCCTTGAAAG
>NZ_JBXKIW010000023.1:0-19602 GCF_056995035.1 Romboutsia sp.
AACTAAGTGACTTACCTCCACAATTTGAAAATATAGCTGATAGAATTGGACTTGATAAAGCTAAGATGCTATTTGAAGAATTTGGAGGGACATCTGTGTATTTTCCTACTGAAAAGATGATATATAAAGAAGCTGCTTATCCAGTTAATGGGTATGCAGCTTTTTTACATTTTATTATTTAATTCATGTATATTTGTACTTAAAGGTAGGAGGACTAGATGATTAATTACAGATAAAAAAGATAATTTTATGCATGAAATAGGTATAAAGGATATAAAAAATGCTGTAAAAAAATATGATGTAGAAGTTAGTATTAATTTTACTGATAATAAATTTATACTAATTATGATGATTTCTATTAAAAAATGCCCAGTTTTGCCCACTTAACGACCAGTTTTGCCCAATCTATTGAATTTTAAAAGATAATAGGTTACTTTTAATGTGTAAAATATTTAAATAAAACTTGAAATTTCAATACATTCTGAGTTATGCAACAAACTTATATTTTTATTTTAATAGAGGATATAAAACCTGTTAAAAAATTGAAAATACATATTATTTGTATAAAAAAGCATTATTATAGTTAGAAATAGCTAGCTATAGTTAACCTAAGGTGTTGTAGATAAAATTTATTTACAACACCTTATTTATTAATATTAACTAAATTTTATTTATTGGGAGATTTAATATGAACATATATTTTAAAATGGCGATATCATACTTAAAGCAAAGTAAACTTAGAACAACATTGTTAGTTTTAGGTGTAGCACTTGGAGTTATGCTAACATTTGGAGTTGATATAATAACAGAATCTCAACAAAAAAATAACTTGCATACTGTAAGAAAGCTTTACGGTGGATATCATGCAACGTTTAAAGATGTCGATAAAAGTGTCGGAGAGAAACTTAAAACCGATGAAAATATTTCAAAAATAACGACAGTACAAAACTTAGGTGAAGCAGTTAATTCTAAAGGAATATCTGTTCAATTAAATTCATCAGATAAAGATTTTATAAATCAACAAGGATATAAATTAACTTCAGGAAGACTTCCAAATTCCCAAGATGAAATAGTCTTAGAAAAAGAAGCTCTTAAAAAGATGAAAGTTCCTGAAAAATTAAATACGACGATAAATTTTACAATTAAAAAAACGTATAAAGAAGAGAATGGCGATATAAAGATAGTAAATGTAAATAAGAACTTTAAAATTGTAGGTATAATTGAAAAACCAAATTCGTACTATGAGGACTTCTATAGATTAAATGCATTTACATATGAGAATAAAGTAGATATGGGTATTTTACCGCAAAATATAGTTACATATGATAGTACCATAAGCCTTAAATCTGGAGACGTAAATATTGGAGGTGAGTTATCTAAATTAGTCAATAAAAATAATATAGCTAGAGGAAGCTATGAAGAAAATGTTAAACTTAGTCGATTGTTGATGGAGATAAATGATAGCAATGATCCAGCACAAGGGATCAAAGATAATTTCATCGTAGCAGTTGCATCTATAGTTTTAGTATACAATATATTCAATATATCTTTAAATGAAACAATAAATCAAATGGGAATGATGAGACTTGTCGGTGCATCAAAAAATAAAGTCAGACGTATTTTATTGTATCAAAGTATTATAGTTATGATACTTGGAGTTTCTATAGGTCTTTTAGGAGGGCTTATATTTTCTTATATAGGCATCAATGTATTTAAATATTCTTTCATAAATATAGAATTAGAAGATCCTAAGATATATGTAAGTTTATATAATCTTATAAAATCAACGCTTATCGGTGCTGGCTCTGTATTAATTGCAAGTATTATACCAATATGGATATCTGGGAGAATATCACCAATAGAGTCTATAAGAAAAAATGACAAATCTAATGGGAAACTTACTTCTGGAGTTGGTAATAAATTTTTATTTAAAATATTTGGATTTACAGGTGCAATGGGATTTAAAAATATATTGAGAAATAAAATAAGAACCATTATATCGATCATGTCAATTGCATTAGGCGGTTATCTATTTATATGGACATTTGAAACATCAATTGGAGATGATATTGATAGATATAGTGAATATCAAGGGCAAATAAGTACTTATGATTTGAATATTGGACATGATGCAAATACGGATAAAGTAAATGTAGGTTATACTAAAGAAGATATTGAGGATATTAAAAAATTAAGCGGAGTAAAAGCTGTTAATTATAAGCAAGATTTTGAGGTTAATATAGTTTCAGATAGCAATAAAATGAATAAGGAATATCTAAAATACAATGCACTTAAAGATTCGGGAACTATAGTTAATGGTGCTAATCTAAAGTTATTTACAGATACTGATATAAAAGGATTGGAGGATTTTATTTCAGATGGAAGTATTGATAATTTGTATAAAGAAATAGATGGATATCCAAATGTAGCAGTGTCAAATTATTACTATGATATAATAAATGATTACTCATTTAAGAAAGTATATAATGATGTGCAAATAGGTGAAATTTTAACACTAAAAATTCCATTTAATGAAAATGGAAGTACTTTTTATAAAGATAAAAAAGTTAGAGTGGGAGCAATTTTAGGGGAGAAATGGAAGGCTAAGGCTTCAGGAAGATACCTTGAAATGATTACATCTGATAAGAATTTAGGAGTTTTATCAAATCAAGATAGTTACTCAGAAATAAGTATAAAACTAAAAAATAAAAATGATGAAAAGGCAACTAATGAGATAAAAAAAATTGTTAGTAAAAGAGGTATACCGAGTATTAGAAGCTCATTGGATGAGAAAATCGAAGCCAAAATGTATAGAGATCAGCTTGTAAAATCTAGAACTCTGCAAATAGTTCTTATATTACTAATTTCAACAATCAATATATTCTGTACAATAAGAACAAATATATTGATTAGAATGAGAGAGCTTTCAACATTAAGAGCTATTGGGATGTCTGTAAAAAGTCTTGGAAATATGCTATACGTTGAAGCTTTGATATATGGTTTATTTAGTTCATTAATAGCACTTATACTAGCGAGTATAAAGTCAATTAAATTTGTGGACTATATGAATCAACAACGCCAAGATATGGGGGGAGCTATGCTTGCAGAATTTAAGTTACCTATTATACCTTGGCTAGGTTTTACATTAATAGCTGTAGCTTTATGTATAATTACTACAAGTTTCTCTAAGAAGTACATAACTAGAATAAGTATTATAGAAGGCACAAAAAGTAATGAATAAATCTATACCATATAGATTAGAATTAGCAGAGAAGATTTTTGGTATTATCAAAAGTAAATTTGCTATAAAGGAGATAGATTTAAATTTTTTAGAGAAGCATTCTATATTCAATAATTTTACTAATATAGGAAATCACAATGCTTTTGATTTTCTTACAGAGATAAACAGAGAATTTAATATTGGTATAGAGTATAAGAGAATATTTCTGTATGAGTTAGAATATTTAAATAACTTAGTGGATTTAGTATACAAACATTTAAATATAAGAAATAGTAATAACCTTGAGAAAGTAAAATAGATATATAAAACACTTAGTTTAAGAATTAAATGAGAGGGAAAACTTTTAATAAATGTGGAGGAGAGTATGAAGAAATTAAGAGTAGAAAAGCTAAAAAAAATATATGGAAAAGGTGAAAGTGAAGTAGATGCACTAGCAGGTATTAACATAGAAATAGAACCACAAAAATTCACCGCAATAGTAGGGCAAAGTGGATCAGGAAAAAGTACATTACTTCATTGCATGGCTGGCCTAGATAAGCCAACATCAGGAAATGTTTTTTTAGACAATAAAGATATTTATAAATTAAATGATGATAAGCTTTCAAAAATAAGAAGAGAAGAATTTGGTTTTATATTCCAAAGTTTTAATTTGATTCCAGTAATTAGTGTATACGATAATATAGTTTTACCTATATCACTTAATGGAAATCAACCAGATAAAGAACATATAAACAATCTTATAGATAAACTTGGTCTAACTTCACAAATTAAAAAGTTTCCAAATCAGCTTTCAGGTGGACAGCAACAAAGAGTTGCTATAGCTAGAGCTCTAGCAAATAAGCCTTCAGTTATTTTTGCAGATGAACCAACAGGAAACTTAGATAGTAAGACTACAAAAGAAGTAATGGATATATTAAAACTTTGTGTTACTGAATTTAATCAAACACTTGTTATGATAACTCACAGTGATGAGATAGCAAAAACAGCGGATACAATTATTACTATAAGTGATGGTAAAATTGTAAAAACTTCAGATAAAAATAGTGAAGAGTATAAAACATATGAAACAGCAAAACAGTAAAAATTTAAAAAGATTTGCGTCCCTTATTTTTAAGAAAAATAAGGGAAAGATTTTACTATCACTTGAACTTGTAATCGTTATAGCAGTAATTGGCTTAGTTCAGCCTCAAATAAAAAACTTGACACTTAAAAAAGATAAATATATAATGAAAATATAAATCGATTTGATTAAATTAAATTTAGATAAATTAAAGTTGGAGTTGATAGTGTGAATAAATATGAAGCAATAAAATTAGATAATCAACTATGCTTTTCTCTATATGCACTGTCAAGAGAAATCATAAAGCTATACAAGCCATTACTTGATAAACATGGGCTAACTTACACACAATATGTAGCAATGTTAGTAATGTGGGAATATGAAAAAATAGGGTTTAAAGAATTAGGTAAGAGATTGCATCTAGATTCAGGTACACTTACACCTGTAGTAAAGAAATTAGAAGCGATGGAGTTAGTAACAAAGTATAGGAATAAAGAAGATGATAGAGTAGTTACAGTAGAGTTAATAGAAAAAGGAAGATTAATGAAAGAAGAAATACTTGATGTTCCTCAGCAAATGTATTCTATGTGTAAAGGTGAGGATTTAGACTTATTATCTATAAAAATACAGCTAGATAATTTATTAAATACACTAGGTTAGTATTAAATTAATAAAATACAGAGTTAAATTCAATAAAGAGTTTAACTCTAAAATATACAAAAATAGATTGAATACAATTAAATTTTAAAAAATTGAAATGGAGAGATTAATATGAAATTTTACGATTTTAAAGTTAACAAAATGAATGGGCAAGAAGTAAGTATGAGTGATTACAAAGGAAAGGTTGTATTAGTTGTAAATACAGCAAGTAAATGCGGATTGACTCCGCAATTTGAAGGATTAGAAGCATTATACAAAGAGTATAAGAATCAAGGATTAGAAATATTAGGATTCCCTTGTAATCAATTTGCCAATCAAGACAAAGGAAGCAACAAAGAAATACAAGAATTTTGCCAATTAAATTATGGGGTAAGTTTTACAATGTTTGAGAAACTAGATGTAAATGGCAAAAATGCTCATGATTTATATAAATATTTAAAAAATGAAGCAAAAGGGTTATTAAGCAAGGAAATAAAGTGGAACTTTACTAAGTTCTTAATAGATGGTAATGGAAATATAGTAAAAAGATATGGACCTACAGTAGAACCATTAAAAATTAAAGCTGATATAGAAAATTTATTAAAATAATTACTAAGACATCAGTAGAAGGAAATATAGCAGCACTTTCTGCAGTAGCGTATATAGATGAACAAAAAAGAAATAATAAATACCTAAGGATGCAATTAAATTAAATATAGAAAGATATTTATAAACTTTAAAAATACTGAAGTATTTTAAATAAAAATAAAAGTTTTAACAAAAGGAGATAAAAAATGATATACGATTATAAAGTAAAAGATGCACAAGGTAATGAAGTTTTAATGGAAGCTTATAAAGGAAAGGTATTATTAATAGTAAATACAGCGACAGGATGTGGATTTACACCACAATATGAAGGACTTCAAAAACTATATGATAAATACAAAGAGCAAGGATTTGAAATATTAGATTTCCCTTCAAATCAATTCTTCGAACAAGCTCCAGGAAGTAATGAAGAAATAGTTAGTTTTTGCCAACTTACTTATGGAACAACATTTAAAACTTTTGCAAAAATAGATGTAAATGGAGAAAATGCAGATTCATTATATAAATTTATAAAGACAGAAGCTCAAAATGCTGATGAAGATACAGATTCAAATGGTTTATATAACAAATTAGCTGAACTAGGATTTAAGACTAGCGGAAATGATATAAAGTGGAATTTTACTAAGTTCTTAGTGGACAGACAAGGTAATATAGTAGAAAGATTTGCACCTACTTATGAGCCAGAAAAATTAGCTAATGCTATAGAAACATTGTTATAAAAAGTGGTTTAGATCTAAATATGTTTGATAAATACTTGAAAATTCCAAATAAAAAGCTCGTCGTATTATCTAATTATAATTAGTAAATACAACGAGCTAACTACTTTCATTATTGATTTTCATAACTTCCATTTACCTTATCTTCTAAATTTAGTAAGTCACTATACATATCAATATCATTACCTAGTATAAGAGCATCTTTTAATTTGATTTAAAACTGAAAAATAGCAACTAACTATATAAGAATGGTCTATATACTTTTTATACATTCCAACATAGCTTATACTTCATTGGTTTTTTAGTTCCTTTTTTCATATTAAATCCTTCTTTTTTACTGCACTACATATGTTATAAATTATTTTTGAGTATAATCGTTAACTATATTAACAAATTCATACATATCTAAATTTGAATCTAATTTATTTATCATCTCATTATAATACCAATTTGCAAATTCTGGATCTGCTAAAGTTGCATTCATTTTTTCAAAATCTAAGTTCCCTTGATTAAAATTATTTGTATTCATTTTTATCTCCCCTTTAATTTAGTAGTATTGTTATTCATCGTAAATATAGGATGTATACATACAATTTGTCCTCCTCGTTATATATTATTTATCTTATCTCTATGAGATTTAAGATCTATATCAATTTTTTATTCTCTATTTGTTCTTCATTATTCTTTATTTCCACATAGTTTTTTTAAAATTTTCTCATCTTTTAAGCTTCTCATATCTAAATATTAGTATAATTATAGTACTATTTTGTAAGAAATGCATTATATATTTTTTTTTTTCGTTATATTTAATTAAATCGTTGTGCTAGTTAAATTTTACACTAATAAAACTCCGACAAATATAAAAACCTAAGATTACATCAAAATCTAAAGGAGATTTTTATATGTTGGAGCTTAATAAATATTATATCCAGAAGATAGAAAATTTAACTGATTTATTTACAACTAGTTTTGTGATTGTAGATGGATCACTTTAAAGGTGTAATTTAGTGTAAAGGTGAAATTAATGGTAATCATTATATGATATAATATAATAAATATAGTGAAAGGGTGGATAAGAAATGAATAAAACATTATTAAGTCCTAAAGTTGACTTTGTATTTAAGAAAATATTTGGGTCAGAAAAACATCCAAATATACTTATATCCTTTTTAAATGCTGTAATGAAACCAATAGATCAAATAAAATCGGTAGAGATAAGAAATTCAGATATAGAAAAAGATCATATAGAAGATAAATACAGCAGATTAGATATAAAGGCAATAACTAATAAAGGTGAAAATATAAATATAGAAATACAAGTTAAAAATGAATATAATATGATAAAAAGAAGTTTATACTACTGGAGCAAGATGTACGAAGAGCAAATTGTAGAGGGCGATAATTATGATAAGCTGTCAAAAACAGTATGTATAAATATATTAGATTTTAAGTACTTAAAAAATGAAAAGTTCCATAATGCATATAGATTAAAAGAAATTGAAACTAATGAAGAGCTTACTGATACAATTGAAATACATTTTATAGAAATACCGAAGTTATCAAAGATAAGTGGAAAAGAAGAAGTAACGGATATGTTAGAAGCTTGGGTTGAGTTTATAAATAATCCAGAGAGTGAAATTGTAGAAAAATTAGAAATGAGCAAGGATGAAATTAAAGAAGCAAAAGATGAGTTAATAAAATTAAGCTGTGATCCAAAAGAAAGAGAGCTTTATGAGAAAAGAAAAGAATCTATTTTGAATAAGGTTAGTGCATTAGAGAGTGCTGAAAAAAAAGGTAGGGACTTAGAAAAAATAGAGATTGCAAAAAACATGATAAAAAACGGATTGGATGATATATTAATAGCGAATATAACAGGCTTAAAAATCGATATTATATCAAATTTGAGAGACAAATAAAGATAGTGACTGTGTTTTATAATGGTTAGTGAGACTAATGTTTAGATACTGCAAATCAATTTGTGTTTTTGAGCACAAATTGATTTACACTACCACAAAAGGGAACTGAAAATCCAGTTCCATAGTGATTGTATTTTATCATTGTAAAATTTTGATAAATAACTTAAGATAATTCTACAATAAAATACTCACATGCCAATTATTTAGAATGTAAGCGTAAAATTGTCCCCACCTGTTGTTCAGAGGGGGACTTTGTTATGCCGATAAATTATCTTTTTTATTTGCCTTGTCTTATTTGACAAGGCCTTATAATTATACTAAATATAAATTTATACTGAATTAAGCTGCATTTTTATTAATAGTTACAGGATACATATTAAAAAATATTGTCCTAATAATAGGTGATACAATAAATAAGTTTAATGGTATAGCAAAGATAAAGTTTTTGATTATACCTAGACCATAAGCAGGTAATAAAGCATGTCCAAATCCTACATTTGTAACGGCACCGAAAAATGACATCCAAAGAACCATACCACATCCAGTAAAGAATGACATACATATTCCTCTCTTCTTCATACTATCTTCAGGTTTTAAAATTTTACCAACTATAACCTTAACTATTTTACCAACTATAAAAATATCTCCTATTAATGCAAATATAAATGCAGGGATAAATCCTACTATAGCGTGTTTTAAAACATTCAATGAAATACCTTCCATTAAAGCTAAGTTATAACAACTCATTATAAATACCATTGTTGTACATATCATCAAAATAAATATAAAATGTTCTTTTTTGTTATTGCCCAAAATAAAATACCTCTTTCTTATAATTTCGTCAACTTAGTTGACGTAATTCATAATAACATAATTAAATTATATTGTAAACTTAGTTTACAAAAAAATAACTTAAAGATATTTAAAAAAGAGATATAATAATATAGTATAGAATTGTAATGATGGATATTTAAGGAGATAAGAAATGCAATCATATATTACAGATTTGAATTTAGTAGATTTAATAAGTGAAAAGCATGCTAAGCTTAGGAAAATGGTAAGAGATAAGTGGGTAGAGGCTGGAGAAGAATATATAACTGATACAGAATCATATATGCTAGCTTTACTAGAAAGGGAACCTATGACAGTGGCTCAATTAGCTAGAAAAATTGATATATCACGTCAAGGTGCTCACAAATGTTCAAAAGGATTAATTTCAAGGGGTTATATATTATTGGAAAATATTGAAGGAAACTCTAGGGATAAGGCGTTGATATTAACTGACAAAGGTCATAGATTTTGTGAAAAAACTTTAATTATTAAGAAAAAAATTGAAAATGATATAAAAAACTCAATTGGTGAGGACGAGTTAGAGTTATTAAGGAAATATCTAAGTAAAACATGGTTTAAGTAGAAGTTATACAGATTATTAAAATTATTTCAAGATGGTAAGTTAAATTGCAATTTCAAATTGAATCGTGGACATGATTGTTATAAATCATTTTAACTATTGAAACTCATAAATTAGGTATTGATAAAATCATCAATACCTTTTTTGAAATTACAAGGGGATTATAATACTTCAAAATCTGTGGAAAACTTGTGTATTAAAGTAATATCAATGTATTCAAGAAAATAAAAAGTGACAAAAAGGTTATAAATATAGTGTGTATATTGAGTGAATGCTATAATAAAGATAAGTTCACAATTGTTATACAATACGAAATAAAATATTTTTGATACAATGATTGGATTTTAACTTATTTTCTCTAAGCATAAAACATAAGGGGGATTACTTTGAAAAAAATATTTTTTTACTTACTTTCATTATTGAGTATAATTTGTATGCTACTTGGTTTTTTTCTAAAAAAATCAAATCTTATGGGCTTCGGATTCTACTTGCATTTTATTGATGCGACATACGTTTCTTTAGAAGAGTATAAGAACTCTAAGAAAATTACATCTAAAACAATATACTATCCATTAATTCTTTTAATATTTACAACTATTGTAATATATCAAGCTGTACTAAGTTAATTAATTTGACTTATGATGAGGCTATAGAATTAGTGAAAAGGTACTTTCAGATGCTATTAAATAATTATAAATTAAAATTGATATAGGAGATTTTGTATGGACAAAAGAAAGAATAATTTGAGTAAAAAAAAATATATTAAAATATTGATTGCATTATTATAATACTGGTAATTTTTTTTAGAAAGGTATGTGTAAATATGGACAAAGATAAAAATAAATTCATTATACTAATAATATTTCTAGTAGTTACAATAGCATTAATATATCCATTATTAGTAGATAAAAAAGGAAATGATACGCTAGATAACAATATAACAAAAATAGAAAAAGACTATGTATTAGAAGAAACTCTTGCGCCACCACATTCATTTTCAGTTGCAGATTATAGTAGGTGGACTGAGAGTTCAAATCCTTTACTACTTAGCGAGGGTAAAATTAATTCTATAATTGAGCCAATAACTAATACAGAAGATATAGAATCCATTATTGATATATTAAACAGTAAAACTTATACTCAAATTACAGAAAGTGAATTTAAGTTTTATTTCAATAAACCAAATGCTGATATAAGATTTTCACTTCAAGCATCTATTGAATCAGATTTTCTTGATAGATACCTATATCCATACAATATATTTATAGGAAATGATTTATCTTTTGTTATGCGACTTGGAAAAGATTTAGATTACAGTTACGTAAAAGGAACTGTAACGAATAAAGATATAAGTAAAATTGAAGATATTTATAAAAATAAAAAAGAGCAATAAAAAATAGGTGTATCATTGCACCTATTTTTTATTTTGAAGAAATACTAAATGATATGTATTTCAAAAGAAACATTAGTGTAACTTTTTTTAAATATATACATAAAATATTACTAATGATAAAAAAGTTGTATCTGCAACTATTTTCTGCTATAATAGAATAGTTGCGCATGCAACTAATAAAATGGTTGCGCATGCAACTAATAAAAGGTGGAATAGACATGAATAAAGAAAATTGTAACGATAATAGATATATAGGTAAATATATTTCTCAATTGTACAGAAAAGCAAGTATATTTATAAATAGAGAAGTATCTAAATATGATATTAGATCAGGTCAACTTATATTTCTAATGGATCTATATGCTCAAGATGGAAAAAATCAAGAAGAAATATCTGAAAGATTAAAAATAGATAAAGGTACAACTGCTAGAGCTCTAAAAAAACTAGAAGAACAAGAATTCATAACGAGAGTTAAAGATATAGATGATAAAAGGGCTAATAGAATCTATTTAACAGAAAAATCTAGAGAAGTTAAAGAAGATATATATAGTGTTTTTGATGATTGGAACGAAAAAATAAGTGAAAATTTAACTAAGGAAGAAGAAGAAACACTAAAAAATCTACTTGAAAAAGTATGTAAAAATATAAATATATAAGGAGGAAGATTATGGATAATAATCAGAATATATTAGGCACAGAGCCAATTGGTAAGTTACTATTAAAATATTCAGTGCCAGCAATTATAGGGATGATGGTAAGTGCACTTTATAATGTAGTAGATAGAATGTTTATAGGAAATATACCAGGTGTTGGTCCTATGGCAATAACAGGTCTTGGAGTGGCAATGCCAATAATGACAATAATAATTGCCTTTGGAACACTTGTAGGTGTAGGATCAACTACAAATGTATCTATAAAGTTAGGTGAAGGAAAAAAAGAAGATGCTGAACGTATAATAGGAAATACAATAAGTTTAGCAGTGATAATAGGTATTACATTATCTATAGTTGGAATAATATTTTTAAATAAAATACTTATTATATTCGGAGCAAGTGAAGGTACGCTTAATTATGCAAAATCTTATATGAGTGTAATACTACTTGGAACAGCATTTAGTATAATGTCAATGATGTTTAGTAATTTAATAAGAGGCGATGGAAATCCAAAGCTTTCAGCTATTATAATGATTGTAGGTTGTGTTACCAATATAATATTAGATGCATTATTTATATTTGTATTTAATATGGGAATACAAGGAGCGGCATTTGCCACTATAATATCCCAAGCAACTACATCAATGTGGGGATTATCATATTATGTAAGAGGAAAATCAAACGTAAAACTTAGAAAAATAAATTTAAAGTTAAATAAAACAATTATAGCAGCAATATTCTCAATAGGTTGTGCTCCATTTGCAATGCAAATGACGAATAGTTTGGTTCAGATTATATTAAACATTTCATTAAAAAAATATGGTGGAGATTTATCAATAGGAGCAATGGCAACAATAAGTTCAATAAGTATGATATTTATAATGCCTGCATTTGGTTTTGTGCAAGGAATGCAACCTATAGTAGGATTTAACTACGGAGCTAAAAATTATGATAGGGCTAAAAAAACTTTAAAAATAAGTTTATTATCAGCAACATTTATATTTGTATTAGGTGCTTTATTTGTACAGCTTGCACCACAAGTTTTAGTTGGAATGTTTAATAAGGATGTACAACTTATGAATATAACTGTAAGTGGATTAAGCAAATATGCATTTGCAATGCCAATAATAGGGGTATCTATAGTAGGTAGTAACTACATGCAGTCAACAGGAAAAGCAAAGATGGCTATAGTATTAGGTTTATTAAGGCAAGTTATAATATTAATACCTATGATATTTATATTACCTAATTTCTTTGGTTTAAATGGAGTTTGGTTTGCACAACCTACTGCTGACATTGTATCAGCACTTATAACAGGTATAGTTTTAATTAAAGAGATTAGAAAATACTCTGTAAATGAAGAATATGAATTAAGTGAAGAAGTAACAGTTACTGCAGTATAAAATCTATAAGTAGAGAAGAAATATAAATGAGCACAGTCGTAGATTATATCTTTAATGTAAATATAGATAAGGTGGATATTAATGTTTTATATTGAAAAATAAAATTGAAATTAACAAAATTCATATAAAAGAAAAAAACAAGCAAATTACTTTAAAAATGAAATTCAAGTTTTGCAGTAAAAGAACTAGTTTTGTCGAATATATATACAAATAACACATTAAATGTTAATATTTAGCATAAATGTTAAGAAATAGATAGAAACTGAGAAGTATGTCTTGTACCTGGGCACCTGAGGCATATGGAGATAGTGGTGCAACCGGCTATAATTACTGAAAAAACACAGAAACATATATAAAGTATAACTTTATATGTTTCTGGTGTACAGAAAATATAGTCTTTTTTTTGTATCTAAAAATAGGGTAATCAAACGAGAGGGTAACAAGTAAATAAGGCAATAGTAGAAGAATCAAAAGAGCAAAAGAAAGTAGCTTATTTATAAGATAAGTTATTTAAAAAGCGGAGGAAAAAATGACTAAAATAGCAATTGCTCATGATTGGCTAACTAATATGGGTGGAGCAGAAAAGGTAATTATAAACTTTAAGCAAATATATGAACAAGCTCCTATATATACGATTTCATATAATGAAAATAATCTAGATGAAGAGTTAAAAAATATAGATGTAAAAACAAGCTTTATACAAAATTTTCCTAAGGGAAATGTAAAGCATCAAATGTATTTACCATTTATGCCAACTGCATGGGAGCAGTTTGATTTTAATGAATATGATGTGGTTTTATCAAGTTCATCTTCATGTGCAAAAGGTATAATAACACCTCCAGATACTACACATATATGTTATTGTCATTCTCCAATGAGGTATGCATGGGAATTTTACAATGAATATATGGAAAGAGAGAATATGGGGAAATTAAAGAAGCAACTTATTAAATATATAATGAACTACATACGTATTTGGGATAGAGCATCTGCAGATAGAGTTGATTATTATATTGCAAATTCAAAGAATGTTGCAAAAAAAATCTATAAACATTATGGAAAAGAAGCAGATGTTATACATCCACCAGTAAAAGGGTCATATTTCAATATATCTGATACTGATGAAGAATACTTTTTAATAGTATCTAGACTAGTTCCTTATAAGAGGGTTGATTTAGCAGTAGAAGTATTTAATGAATTAGGGTTACCTTTGGTTGTTATAGGAGGAGGATCACAACTTGAATATTTAAAATCTATAGCTAAGCCAAATGTAAAAATATTAGGAAGACAACCTGATGAAGTTATAAAGGAATATTATTCTAAGTGTAGGGCATTTATATTCCCTGGAGAAGAAGATTTTGGAATAACTCCACTTGAAGCACAAGCTAGCGGACGACCTGTTATAGCTTTTGGCAAAGGGGGGGCTTTAGAAACTGTAGTTGCTGATCAAACAGGTTTATTCTTTAAAGATCAAACAGTTAATAGTTTAAAAGATGCTGTATTGCAGTTTAATGAAATGCAGTGGAATAAACAAGATATCAGAAATCATGCTTTAATGTTTGATGAAGAAATATTTAAGCATAAAATAAAATCATATGTAGAAGAAAAAAAATATGAACATAAAAAAATCATGAGTAAAATGGGGAGAGTATTATAATTACTAGGTATTACAAGTAGAAATATTTGATTATATAAAAGTCAAATATCTATGCTCGATTGAGAAGATGAGGGATAAAATGAGATACAATAAACAGAATTTACTTAAAGCATTTTTAAAGAAGTACATTGTGTTATTATTTTTTATAATAAATTTAATTTTGACGTTATTTTTATGCATTGATAGTATTATCATATTAGGCAGCTTTATAATTATCTTAGGAATTTTAACCTTGATATTAAATGAATTATCATTTAGTAAAAATTTAAAACCGACGATGTCAATTTTCTTTGTATTTTTTTATAGTTATATGTTTTTAACACCTATGTTTCAAGTTAACTATGGTAAATTTCCAAATACATTATTAGTTGACGAAAAACTAGTAACATTAAATAATTTTTATATAATAATATTCATGATTGTATATTGCTTAATTTATAAATTTTCAAAAGTAAAAAAATCTACAATATTAGATGTAAATCAATTTATTGATAACAAAACTATAAATTTATTTGCAATTATATGTTTGTTAATATTAATAATATTTTCTAAAAGCATATATACACAAATAACGAATCCATCATCATTAATGGTTTTTAGTGAAGGTGGTGTGAGTGAGTTATTTATAAAAAGATTTTTATTTATGGTACCACTAGGATATATTTTTTGTGTAATATCATCCTATAATCAAATAAAAAATAAAAAAGTACATGTATTTCTAAGTATAATATTTGTAATACTTTTCTTGAATCCATTAATGCATAAGAGGAATGCGTTAGGACCTATTATAATAGCATTAATTTTTTATTTCCCTATAAAAAAAATAGGTAATATAGGATTTACTCTATTTAATGTATTTATACTATTATTGTTGTTTCCTAGTGTCAAAATATTTACCCATGATTATTATATATATAGTATACCTATGATATTAGAAAATATAAAAAATTTCTCTTTATATAAAGAGTTTATATGGTTAGATTTTGATGCATATGCAAATTCTATTGCTACAATTTTATATACAAAAGATTATGGATTTACATTAGGAAAACAACTATTGTCATCTATTTTATTTTTTGTGCCTAGATCTATATGGCCAGATAAAGCTGTAACTACAGGAATTTTAATTGGTGGATATTTAATGGATCACTATGCAATGTGGTTTGATAATTTATCAAACCCAATTGTAAGTGAGGCATATATAGATTTTGGAATAATAGGCATTTTGATATATAGTACAGTGTTTGCTATTATATCAAAAAAAATAGATTTAGGAACAAATAATAATTTTGGATTAATTATAGCACTTTATATGAGCTCTCACATGATTTTCTTAATGAGAGGAGCTTTAATGGTAGGGATAGCATATTTAATAGGTCCTTTATTTGCAATATTACTTCCAATATATATATCTAGGATAACCTATAAAAAAAATAATAAAACACAAGATTATTGTATGGTAAAAAATAAATCTTAAAATCCAAGAAAGTTAATAGGAGGTTTTTAATGAAGGTTATTCAAGTTAATGATTTTTATGAAGGCGGTGGGGCTGAGGTAGTATACAAAAAAACAACAGAACTACTAAAAGATAAAAATATAGAAGTGATAAATTTTGATATAAGAGATATAAATACAAATAAAAGCATATTTCAATCAATAAACTATATATATTCAGTAGAAGCATATAGAAAATTATATGAAAAATTAAACAATAATAAGCCAGATATAATCCATGTTCACAATTTTTATCATGTATTATCTCCATCTATATTAAAAGCTATAGAAAAATATAAAAAAAAGAATAATTGTAAAGTTATAATGACAGTACATGATTATCATATAGCTTGTCCAAATACTGGTTTTATATCGTACAATAAAGATAATATTAATATCTGTGATAAATGTTTAGATAAAAAAAATCATAGAGTGATATTGAACAATTGTGATAAGAGAGGCTTTTCACATAGCTTACTGAAAGGTATAAGATCTATTTTTAATTACAATTATGGTAATAATTTAGCTGTAATAGATTTATTTTTAACACCAAGTAAATTTATGAAAGAAAAAATAAAATACATTGTAGATGAAAATAAGATTGGAATTTTAAAAAATCCCATATTTGATATTGAAAAAATTCAAAAAATAGATGAGAATAGCACTAACCTAATGGAGTTTGATTTAGTATTTGTAGGACGTTTATCAAAAGAAAAAGGTATTTTAAAGTTTATAGAATTTCTAAAAGAAAACAACTTAAAATACAAGTTTGCTGTAGTAGGAGATGGTGAAGAAAAAGAAATAATTAAAGATTATGTGAAAAATAATTATTTAGATAGTATACAATTACTTGGAAGTAAGACACATGAAGAAGCACTAGAAATAATAAAAAAATCAAGAGCATTAGTATTACCTTCGGTATGGTATGAGAATGCTCCATTGTCTCTTATTGAAGCTTATATCATGAATAAACCATTTTTTATAAATCCATTAGGTGGAATGAAAGAATTTGCTGAAAATCACCTTGAAAAACCTGAAAAATCTTACATAAATAAATCTAATTTTATAAATTTAGATACTACTATAAAACAGTATAAATTAAAATATAATAATTCATCAATAGATGAATATTGTCCTCAGCAGTATATAGAAAGACTTATAGAAAATTACATTAAGATTAGTCCAGTCTACTGAATAGATACACAAAACCGAAGGCATACAAGCCTTCGATTTTGTGTATGTTGGCTTGGATAATGAGAACATCTGAATTAATACATGAATACCATACTATTATACAAAGGATTATAAATAGGAATTAATTACCTATATAAATAGAACAAATAAGGAGCTTATAATGAATAAAATAAAAGTTATGACTGTATTTGGAACTAGACCAGAAGCTATAAAAATGGCACCTTTGGTTAAAGAGTTAGAATATAGGAAAGAGATAGATAGCATAGTGTGCGTAACAGCACAACATCGTCAAATGTTAGATCAAGTTTTAAATACATTTAATATAAAACCAGATTATGATTTAAATATAATGAAACAAGGACAAACTTTAGTTGATATAACTACGAGAGCTTTACAGAGCTTAGACAAAGTTATAAAAGAAGTTAAACCTGACATAGTTTTAGTTCATGGAGATACAACTACTACATTAGCAGGTAGTTTTGCTGCTTTTTATAATCAAATTGTAGTTGGGCATGTTGAAGCAGGGTTAAGAACATATGATAAATATTCTCCATACCCAGAAGAAGTAAATAGACAAGTGACTGGTGTTATAGCTGATATGCACTTTGCACCAACAGAAGTATCTAAAGCGAATTTATTGAGTGAAGGAAAAAAAGAAGAAACTATATATGTAACAGGAAATACTGCTATAGATGCACTTAAAACTACTGTTAGAGAAGATTATACGCATGAAGTTATAGATAAGCTAGGTAGTAATAAGATGATATTACTTACTGCTCATAGAAGAGAAAATTTAGGTGAAAACATGAGAAGTATGTTTAATGCTATAAAAAGAATAGTAGATGAATTTGAAGATATACAAGTTGTATATCCTATACACTTAAATCCTTTAGTTAGAGATACTGCTAGTGAGATATTTGGAGATAATAGTAAAATTCATTTAATAGAGCCTTTAGAAGTTTTAGATTTTCATAATTTCTTAAATAAAGCTCATATAATAATGACCGATAGTGGAGGAATACAGGAAGAAGCACCTTCATTAGGAAAGCCTGTACTTGTTTTAAGGAATACTACTGAAAGACCAGAAGGTATAGCTGCTGGAACTTTAAGGTTAGCAGGTGTTGATGAAGATACTATATATAATATGACCAGAGAATTATTAATTAATAAAGATATGTATGAATCAATGTGTAAAGCATCAAACCCATACGGAGATGGAAATGCAAGTAAGTATATAGTTGATGCTATACTAGAAAAGTTCAAAAACTAGAATGCAACTTCTAAACAATATATGGTTTAATCATAATGATAATAAAGATGTATGTTCAGGGTTTGAACAGATGTTTATTTTCTATAATAGTTAATTATATATAGATTATTTATAAACTATTATTTATTATATTTAAAAAATTATACAATAAAAATCTTAAATTTAAGTTTTATCAATATTATAGGGAATATTATTTAATATAATGGTCAATATATAACTGTAAATTAAAAAGCTTTGTGCAAAATAAATAAAATATTATTTTATTAAAGGAGGAGTTTTTATGGCATATGATAATGATAAAAAGAGAGAAAATAATAATAGTTTAATAAGATGGATAGGTAGATTCATATTAGTTGCAATTATATTAACAATAACATCATTTGTAACACCAGGATTTGCAATCAATGGATTATGGTCATATTTAATAGCTGCTGTTGTAATATCTGGATTAGATTATATAGTAGAATTACTTATGGGAGTTGATGCATCTCCTTTTGGAAAAGGAATAAAAGGATTTGTAATTGCAGCAATAATAATATACTTTGCACAATTTTTAGTTCCTAATATGAGTGCATCTATTATAGGAGCAATATTAGCAGCTATAGTTATAGGAGTTTTAGATGCAGTATTTCCTATTAGAGCTATGTAATTTAAAATACATTTAAAAATTTATATTAAGATAATAAGTCAGAAAAAACAATCTCATTTGTAGGTATAATCGAGAACCATATAATAAATAACGTAGACTTTTTTGTAGTGATAGAAATTGTAAATAGATATTATAGTATAAAATACTCTTACCTTAGTAATATAGGTAAGAGTATTTTATTATTATGTATAGTATTTTTAATATCTATGATTATATTTACTACAGTTAGAATTAAAAAAAATAAATAATATAAGTGTGAAAAATTAACTAGTATAATAATATCTTTTTTATTTGAAAACA
>NZ_JBXKIW010000024.1:0-16099 GCF_056995035.1 Romboutsia sp.
CAGTGCTGATGTAGGCTCATCAAATAACATCACATCTGGTTTCATAGCTAAAGCTCTCGCTATTGCTATTCTTTGTTTTTGTCCTCCTGATAATTGATTTGGATATTCGTCTTTTTTGTCAGCTAGACCTACTCTGTTTAAAAGTTCCATTGCGTCTTTTATGGCTTCTTCTTTTGTAATCTTGTTTACTTTTATAGGTGCCATAATAATATTTTCTAGCACCGACATATTTGGAAACAAGTTGAAATTTTGAAAAACCATTCCTATACTTTGTCTAATTGTATTTATATCACATTGTTTATCTAATATATTATTTCCTTTAAATATTATTTCTCCATCATTTGGCTGTTCTAATAAATTTATACATCTTAATAATGTACTTTTTCCTGATCCACTTGGTCCTAGTATAGCTACTATTTCACCCTTTTTAATATCTAGGTTTATATTTTTTAATACTTCTAATTTTCCATATTTCTTTTTTATATTTTTTATCTGTATCATAATTCCCCCCTCTCTGCAATTTTACTAGCGTTTAATTTATTTTTTGCTTTACTTGATTTTCCTGAACTTCTAGTTTGCAGTTTATTTTCAAATGAACTAACTAGCTTTGATAAACTAAATGTAAGTACAAAGTAAATCATAGCTGCTACTATTAACGGTTCAAATGCTAGGTAGGTATTTCCTCTTACTATATCTGAGCTATACATTAAGTCTTGTATTCCTATTATAGATACTATTGATGATTCTTTTACCAAAACTATAAATTCATTTGCTAGTGCTGGTAGCACATTTTTTAAAGCTTGTGGTATTATTATCATTCTCATACTCATTGAGTAGTCTAACCCTAAAGAACGACTAGCTTCCATTTGTCCTTTATCTATAGACTGTATTCCTGATCTTAATATTTCTGCTATATACGCACTTGAATTTATAGATAAAGCAAATATTGCTGCTATATATTCAGATGGTATAAATGCTACATCTGGAAATTCGATTCCTATTGTAGGCAATCCGAAATAAATTATATATATTTGAACTAATAACGGCGTTCCTCTTAAAAACTCTATATATGCACTAGATAATATACTTAACAGTTTATTTCTAGATATTTTTCCTAAGCACATTATTGTACCTATCATAAATCCCAGTATTAAAGTGAACAAAGATATAATTATAGTTATTTTAGTTCCATTTATAAAAAATTGCGAATAATCTTTTAAAAATGTAAAATCCATATCTCATCTCTCCTTATACTTTATTGAGCTAATTCAGTAGCTTTCTCTACGAAATCTTCTATTTTTCCTTCTTTACTTAATTTAGTTAATACTTTATTAACTTCATCTAACAGTAATTTATCTTCTGATTTACTTACTGCAATTGCAGATCCTTCAGCTGCATCTTCACCTAAATCTATATTTCCATATACTATATCTTGATATTGTTTTAAATATCCTTTTGTAGTTTCTTTGCTTATAACTACTGCATCTACATTATCATTTTCAAGTTCTACAACTACATCTGCTATTTTGCTTAAAGATTTTATATTTGTTGCCTGTATAACATCTTTTGTTATACCCTCTTGAAGACTTGCTTTTTGAACTCCAATTTTAGCATCTTTTAAATCTTGTATAGTTTTATATTTATCTAAATTTTCTTTCTTTACTAAAATTACGTTTCCTCCATTGTAATAAGTGTCAGAAAAATCAACTGCCTTTTTTCTCTCTTCTGTAGGAGTCATGCCTGCAATTACCATGTCTATATTTTGTGACTTTAATGCACCTAATAGTCCATCAAATTTCATATCTTTTATTTCTAGTTTTACACCTAAATCTTTCGCTATTTCCTCAGCTATCATCATATCAAATCCTACAATTGTATCTTTACCATTTATTTCTTTATGAAATTCATATGGTGGATAGTCTGCACTAGTTCCTATAGTTAAAACACCTTTATCTTTTATCCCTTGTAATTCGCTAACTTCTTTCTTTTGAGAAGTACATCCTACTACCCCTAAACTTAAAACTCCTGCTAAAACACATATTATTGATTTCTTTAAACCTTTCATAATAATACCTCCTATTTAATAATTTTTTGTAATTGATAATTAATAATTGTTATTTTGTTTTTATTTTGCCCATTTTTCTTGTGTATATCTATTTTTTGTAACAAAAAAGTCCCTTAGCAAAATGCTAAGAGACGAAATTATCCGTGATACCACCCTTATTTACTCTTCTCGTCTTAGCTGATTTATTATATATTTTTAATTTGATTAACATATTATATTCATCATGTATTAAGGTTAATTTAATTAAATTCAATACATGATGTTAATCTTTATTTTATCAGGCTACTTTTTTAGCAACGGATGTATCTGAAGCAAGAGCGAAGATATATCGTTGGCGACATAAAATGGTTCGCCGACACGTCGCTCAAGCGAAGCTATTTTTTTATATAACTTTATCTAAGAATTGTTTTGTTCTTATATGTTTTGGATTATAAAATATTTCTTTAGGATTTCCTTCTTCTAATATATATCCCTCATCCATAAATACAACTTTATTTGCAACTTCTCTTGCAAAGCCTATTTCATGTGTTACAACAGCCATTGTCATACCTTCATTAGCCAGTTCTTTCATAACATCTAAAACTTCTTTTACCATCTCAGGATCCAGTGCTGATGTAGGCTCATCAAATAACATCACATCTGGTTTCATAGCTAAAGCTCTCGCTATTGCTATTCTTTGTTTTTGTCCTCCTGATAATTGATTTGGATATTCGTCTTTTTTATCAGCTAGACCTACTCTGTTTAAAAGTTCCATTGCATCTTTTATTGCTTCTTCTTTTGTAATCTTGTTTACTTTTATAGGTGCCATAATAATATTTTCTAGCACCGACATATTTGGAAACAAGTTGAAATTTTGAAAAACCATTCCTATATTTTGTCTAATTTTATTTATATCACATTGTTTATCTAGTATATTATTTCCTTTAAATATTATTTCTCCGTTATTTGGTTGTTCTAACAAATTTATACATCTTAATAATGTACTTTTTCCTGATCCACTTGGTCCTAGTATAGCTACTATTTCACCTTTTTTAATATCTAAATTTATATCTTTTAATACTTCTAATTTTCCATATTTCTTTTTTATATTTTTTATCTGTATCATAATCTCAATCCCCCTTTATGCAACCTTACTAACTTTCAATTTATCCTTTACTTTACTTGACTTTCCTGTACTTTTAGTTTGTAGTTTATTTTCAAATGAACTAACTAGCTTCGATAAACTAAATGTAAGTACAAAATAAATCATAGCTGCTACTATTAACGGTTCAAATGCTAGGTAAGTATTTCCTCTAACTATGTCTGAACTATACATTAAGTCTTGTATTCCTATTATAGATACTATTGATGATTCCTTTACTAAAACTATAAATTCATTTGCTAGTGCTGGTAATACATTTTTTAAAGCCTGTGGTATTATTATCATTCTCATACTCATTGAATAGTCCAATCCTAAAGAACGACTAGCTTCCATTTGTCCTTTATCTATAGACTGTATTCCTGATCTTAATATTTCTGCTATATATGCACTTGAGTTTATAGATAAAGCAAATATTGCTGCTATATATTCAGATGGTATAAATGCTACATCTGGAAATTCGATTCCTATTGTAGGCAATCCGAAATAAATTATATATATTTGAACTAATAATGGTGTTCCTCTTAAAAACTCTATATATGCACTAGATAATATACTTAACAGTTTATTTCTAGATATTTTTCCTAAGCATATTATTGTACCTATCATAAATCCTAGTATTAAAGTGAACAAAGATATAATTATAGTTATCTTAGTTCCATTTATAAAAAATTGTGAATAGTCTTTTAAAAATGTAAAATCCATGTCTCATCTCTCCTTATAATTTATTGAGCTAATTCAGTAGCTTTCTCTACGAAATCTTCTATCTTACCGTCTTTATCTAACTTAGTTAATACTTTATTAACTTCACCTAATAATGCTTTATCTGTTGATTTACTTACTGCAATTGCAGATCCTTCAGCTGCATCTTCACCTAAATCTACATTTCCATCTACTATATCTTGATATTGTTTTAAATATCCTTTTGTAGTTTCTTTACTTATAACTACTGCATCTACATTACCATTTTCAAGTTCTAAAACTACATCTGATAACTTACCTAAAGATTTTATACTTGTTGCTTGTATAACATTTTTTACTATACCCTCTTGAAGACTTGCTTTTTGAACTCCAATTTTAGCATCTTTTAAATCTTGTATAGTTTTATATTTATCTGCATTTTCTTTCTTTATTAAAATTACGTTTCCTCCATTATAATAAGTGTCAGAAAAATCAACTGCTTTCTTTCTCTCTTCTGTAGGACTCATGCCTGCAACTACCATATCTACATTTTTTGATTTTAATGCACCTAATAGTCCATCAAATTTCATATCTTTTATTTCTAATTTTACACCTAAATCTTTCGCTATTTCCTCAGCTATCATCATATCAAATCCTACAATCGTATCTTTACCATTTATTTCTTTATGAAATTCATATGGTGGATAATCTGCACTAGTTCCTATAGTTAAAACACCTTTATCTTTTATCTCTTGTAATTCACTAACTTCTTTCTTTTGAGAAGTACATCCTACTGTCCCTAAAGTTAAAGCTCCTACTAAAACGCATAATATTGATTTTTTTAAACCTTTCATAATAATTCCTCCTATTTGGTAATAATTTGTAATTGATAATTCATACTTGTTATTTTACACATTTTTCTTTTACATATCTATTTTTTGTAACAAAAAAGTCCCTTAGCAAATGCTAAGAGACGAAATTATCCGTGGTACCACTCTTATTGATAAGTTTTCAAATAGACTAATATCACTAAATATAATTCATTATATTAAAAAAGTCCCTTGGTTATAAAAACCAAGAGACGAATTATATCCGCGTTACCACTCTAATTGATAAGTAAACTTATCCACTCTATCCCTTAAGGCGGGTGTACCTATTGCCATACTATTACTTCAAGCAATATTCTCCAAAGCTCTCTTCACAATAAACATTATTACTAGGCTCACACCAAACCCTAGCTCGCTGAAAATTTGATTAATGCTACTCTCTTTTTCATAGAATTTATTTTTTTTAATTTTGTTATACTTGATATTATAGTTAGTTTATTTTAAGTTGTCAATATATTTTAATTTTTTTTGTTTAATTTTTAAAACTATGTAAATAATATATAACATATAAATACAGATGCTAAAACACCTGTAATATGACATAACATAGCACAAATCAAAGTGTGTCTTGTGTTTTTAATTTTTAAACTTCCAAAATAAATAGCCATAGTATAAAAAATAGTTTCAGACGCCCCCACAATAGTTGCACCCATCTTTTCTATTAAAGTTCCCATACCAACTCTATTTGCAAGTTCACTATACATTCCAAGAGCTCCACTGCCCGACAACGGTTTTATTATTATAAGACCTATAAGCTCCTTGGGAATACTAAATAAGTCAGCTAACGGTTTAAAAATAAATTCTAACACATCAATCCCTTTACCTGTTTTAAATATGCCAATAGCAAGAAAAATACCTATTATGTACGGTAATATAGACCAAGTTGTTTTTAGTCCATCTATTGCCCCTTTAACAAAACTATCATATATATCTACACCTTTAACCTTACCATGTATTACAATCCCTAAAATTATAAGTGGTATAGTTAAGTTAGAAAATGTATTTAACATTATTTATACCTCCTCTTTTGAAACAACTTACAACTCATTATTGCAACTATTGTAGATATGCAGGTTGCGAATAAAGTAGATATAATTATCTCACTAGGACTATCTGCACCACTATCTAACCTTAATTTAATCATAGTAAAAGGTATTATCTGTATAGAAGATATATTTATAACTAAAAACATAATCATATCATTAGTGGCTGTATCCTTTTTATGATTCAAAGTCTGTAACTCATTCATTGCCTTTAAACCAAAAGCTGTAGCTCCATTACCAGCTCCTAACATATTTAAAACCATATTCATTATTATATAAGACATTGCTTTATGTCCCTTTGGAACTGATGGAAATAATCGTTTAAGAATCGGCGATAATAAATCTCCTATTTTTTGTATTAAACCAGAGTCTTTCGCTATATTCATAATCCCCATCCAAAGAGCTATTATACCTGCTAAGCTAATTGTAAACTCAATACCCCTTGATGCTTCACTCAATATAACCTCATTCAATTGTGTAAGATTGTTTGATAACACGCTACCAACTATACCAACCGATATCATCCAAAACCATATTTTTGCTATAACAATCCCCCTCCTTATAAATAATTTTATGATAGATCGGTTATACTTTATACTTGAAAGTTGTACTATATTATGTTTTAGTATATATGTGGGGTTTTTTATGATTTTTAATATTTAAGGAGAATTATAATGAGAAATTTAACACTTCTTACTGATTTATATCAACTTACAATGTTGAATGGATATTTCGAAAAAAATGTTCATGAAGATATTGTAGTATTTGATATGTTTTTTAGGAAAAATGCTTGCAACAGTGGATATACTATAGTTTGTGGTATTGAGCAGTTTGTTGAATATATAAATAACATTCATTTTTCAGATGAGGATTTAAATTATCTGAAAAGCTTAAATCTATTTTCTGATAAATTTTTGACATTCCTAAAAGATTTTAAGTTTACTGGGGATATATATTCTGTTGAGGAAGGGACTATTATGTTCCCTAATGAGCCTATACTTACTGTAAAAGCTCCTTTATATCAAGCTCAGCTTATTGAGACTGCATTATTGACAATTGTTAATTTCCAATCACTTATAGCTACCAAAGCTTCTAGAGTATGTTTCGCTGCTCAAGAAGATCCTGTACTAGAGTTTGGTTTACGTCGTGCTCAAGGTCCTGATGCTGGTACATATGGTGCAAGAGCCGCTGTAATCGGTGGATGCTATGCTACTGCAAATGTTTTAGCTGGTAAACTATTCGATATACCTTTAGTTGGTACTCAAGCTCATAGTTGGGTTCAAAAATTTGATACAGAGTTAGAATCATTTGAGGCTTATGCTGATATATATCCAGATAAGTGCCTATTACTTGTTGATACTTATAATGTATTAAACAGTGGTCTTCCTAATGCTATAAAGGTTTTTAAAAATTTAAGGGAAAATGGACATAAACCATTAGGGATAAGATTAGATTCAGGTGATTTACAATATTTATCTAAAGAATGTAAAAAAGTTTTAGATAAAGAAGGTTTCACGGATATTAGTATTACAGCATCTAACGATCTTGATGAATACACTATAGCTTCACTAAAAGCTGAAGGGGCTACTATAAATTCTTGGGGCGTTGGTACAAAATTAATAACTTCTGCAGATTCACCATCTCTGGGTGGAGTTTACAAGTTGGCTGCATCTTTTAAAGGTAATGAAATAGAACCTAAGATAAAGCTATCTGAAAATCCTGAGAAGATAAATAATCCAGGCTATAAAAAAATTATTAGAATATACAACGAAAATAATAAAGCTGAAGCAGATTTAATTATGCTACATGATGAGGTTATAGATGAATCTAAACCTTTAACTATATTCCACCCTACTTATACTTGGAAGGCTAAAACTTTTGAAAATTACAAGATAAAAGAACTTCACAAGCCTTTATTTATAAACGGAGAATGTAAGCATGAGCATAAATCAGTCATGGAAATAAGAGATTTTGTTAAAAGTGAATTAAATACTTTATGGGACGAGTATAGGAGACTTTCAAATCCTCAAACTTATAAAGTTGACTTGTCTACTACTCTTTGGGATTTGAAAACTAAAATGATAGATTCTAAAAAATTCTTATAATACATTATCTTAATCAAGGGGGATTCAAATATGGATATTACAGATCACAAAATTCTAGAGTTTTTACAAAAAGATGGTAGAATTTCTATGAAAGACTTAGGCAAGATAGTTGGATTAACTTCTCCAGCTGTTTCTGAAAGGGTTAAAAGATTAGAAGAAGCAGGTGTGATAGAGGGGTACAAAGCTATCGTAAATCCTGATGCTTTAGGAAGAGTTATAAAGGCTTTTGTACATATATCTCTACCTAATGACAAGTATAAAATTTTTATTGAAGAGGCTCGTCAAGACCCAAGAATAGTAGAATGTCATCATATAACAGGTGACGATTGCTCTGTATTAAAGGTTATCGTTAAAGATATGTATGAACTTGAAAACGTTATCGATTCTATAAAGACAATGGGCTCAACTAAAACATCAGTTATATTATCAACGCCTATACATGCAAAATCTATATTATAGAGTTTAAATATAATTTTTTTAAAATATCTAAAGGGGCTCTCTATAAAATAAGATTGCTCCTTTTTTAACATCTACAAAATAATTAATTTTGCATAAAAAGAGAGCATCTTTAACTAGTGATTGAAATCACTTTGTGATACTCTCTATATTTTTATATTTTAATTTTTATTGAATCTTGTATTAAGTAAGGTGCTTATTTATATCTGTGTATATAATTTGTTAAAGCATATTCCATATATGTTTTTATAATCCCCATATCTTCATTTGGATTTAATAATTTTCTAGTAGCAACTATATCACAATATCCTAATAATAGAATTCCTATAATATCTTCTTCTAGCATTTCAAATATTTCAAATAATTTTTCCTGGCTCATATTGTTCATTTTATAAAGCACTAAAAGTATCATATGATATCTTACATATTTAGTAAGTAAATCAGTTGTATCAGTCTGTAAGCCTAATTTTATCCCCAAATTCAACGCTATATCTGCTCCTACTATTTCATGTCCTTTAAAATGAGCTCTCCCTGTATTATCTGTAGTTTTGCTGTCTGGCTTCCCTATATCATGTAAAAAAATCCCTAATTTTAATAGTTGTAATTTATTTAAGCTATTACCTACTTCACTATTTAAGTACTCTTTTATTTGCTTTCTTATATGTGTTGAAAAAAATTCTTTTTCTTTTACTATATTTTCAAATTCTTCTAATGACTTTAATGAGTGATCATATGCATTAACTACATGATATTTACATTCTCCTACTAGCTTCATATCTTTTATTTGCGGTATAATTTTTTCTAGCGTTTTACTTTTATCTAATTGACGAAATTTATCATAGGTATCTTCACAACATAAACTATCTATTAATATATTTTGTAGTTTCATCTACATCACCCCAAGCTTTGTGTTTTATATGTCTAATACTTGCTTATATACTACGTCTTTTTTAAGCTTCCTATTCTTACATACTACTTTAATTGCATCTTTTTTATCCATACCCTCTTCAATTAATGCTAACACATATTCTCTGTCATTAAGTTCTTCATAACTGTTTTGAACAGTTTTTTCTCCTGTGAATCCTTCTACTATTAAAACAAATTCACCCCTAACATCTTTTTCATTGAATATGTTTATAACTGTTTCTATATCTTCCCTTATTATTTCTTGATATTTTTTTGTAAGCTCTCTGTTTACAGCTATTTTTCTATTGCCTAATATTTTTAGCATGTCCTTTAGAGTTTCTTTTAATCTATGTGGTGATTCGTAGAATATTATAGTTCTTCTTTCTTCTTTCACTTCTTCTAATTGATTTCTTCTAACTTTTTTGTCTCTATCTAAAAATCCTTCAAAAGCAAATTTACGCGTTTCTAATCCTGAGCCAACTAACGCTGTTACAGATGCTGTTGCTCCTGGTAATACTTCTATTTCTATCTTATTTTCAATAGCTTGTTTTATTATATCTTCTCCTGGATCAGATATTCCTGGCATACCTGCATCACTTATTATAGCGATGTTTTCTCCAGCTACTAATTTATCTATTAAATATCCACCTTTTGAATCTTTATTGTGTTCATGATAACTAGTTAAAGGCTTTGATATATCAAAATGATTTAAAAGTTTTATACTGTGTCTTGTATCTTCTGCTGCTATTACATCTACTTCATTTAATATCCTTACTGTTCTATAAGTCATATCTTCTAAATTACCTATAGGTGTTGGACATATATATAATTTTCCACTCATTTAGTTTTCTCCTATATCTTCATTTGCATATACTGCTCTCAATTCTTCTGTGTAGTTTCCATCTTCTCCATATACATATAATGGATCTAATATTTTAAGTTCTGGTCTTCCATCCTTAACAAACTCTACAAGAACTAAGTTTGGTGCTTTATTTGCTCTTGGATGTATAAATTGTAATTGCTTAGGCTCTAATTTATATTTTCTTCCTAATGTTATTATATCTACTAGTCTAGTAGGTCTGTGTATCATGAAGAATTTACCCTTAGGCATTGTTAATCTTGAAGCTGCTTTTATAACGTCTTCTAGGTTACATTTTACTTCATGTCTTGATATAGCTTTTTTATCATTAGGATTTTTTATTCCATCCATATGCATATATGGAGGATTTGAAGTTACTACATGGTATCCATGTACCTCTAATTCTTTATCTATTGTTTTTATATCTGCATTTACTATTTGTACTCTATCTTCTAAATTATTTAATTTTATAGAACGAGTAGCCATTTCATATACGTCTTCTTGTATTTCTACCCCTACTATTTTTTTAGCTTCACTTTTACCTGCTATAAGTATTGGTATTATTCCAGTTCCTGTCCCTAAATCGGCTACATTAGCTCCTCTTTTTACTTTCGCAAAATTAGCTAATAATACTGCATCTATTCCAAAACAAAATCCATTAGTATCTTGTATTAATTTTAGACCTTTTAATTGTAAATCATCTATTCTTTCTGTTTCTTTTAATTGTATTTCCATCTGAGTCTCCTTTCATGTCCTGGTACTTAAATTGTCTTTATCATAAAAAGGTAGGAAAAATCCTACCCCCTTAGTTTCCTTATTTTGACTATATTAGTCTTCTAATTTCTTTAATTCTCTTAACGTTGCTGCATCTAATCCTTCATCTCTAAGGTTTCCACAACCTCCGCCACATTTTTTAGGTTCTTGTAGTACTTCAACTTCTTCTCTTTGATATATCTTTATAGTTTTATCATTAAATTCTACTCTAACTTGCTCTAGTAATGGATTTATCTCTGTGACTTTTCCTTTTCCATCTTCAACTTTTACTAAAGATCCTACCACCGGCATTGCATCTATAGCTTCAGCATATACATCATGCTCATACTTTAGACAACAGAATAATCTTCCACATATTCCTGATATTTTTGTAGGATTAAGTGATAAACTTTGATCTTTAGCCATTTTTATTGAAACAGGTTGGAAATCTCCAAGCCATGAAGAACAACAAAGGCTTCTTCCGCATGGTCCTAATCCACCTATTGATTTAGCTTCATCTCTTACTCCTATTTGTCTTAACTCTATTCTAGTTTTAAAGATTGCCGCTAGATCCTTTACAAGTTCTCTAAAATCTATTCTACCTTCTGCTGTGAAGTAGAATATTAATTTATTTCTATCAAATGTGTATTCACAATCTATTAAAAACATAGTTAAATCATGGTCTTTTATTTTTTGTTGGCATAATTGAAAAGTTTCTTTTGCTTTTTCTTTATTTTCAACATATACACTAGTATCTTCTGGTGTTGATATTCTTATTATTGGTTTTAATGGTGAAACTAACTCACTTTCTTCTATTTCTTTTGGACCTACTACTACTGTCCCATATTCTAATCCCCTCGCGGTTTCAACTACTACATCCATATTTTTTTCTATTGGTAATTCAACTGGATCGAAATAATATATCTTCCCTGCACTCTTAAATCTAACACCCACTATCTTTATCATTTAATCACCTCATATATATTTAAAGCCATAACTTGTATACTAATATTAAAGTTACAATTGCTTTTTATCTTTTTTTTTGTTTCTTCTATTATATCAATAATTTTAGATACTTGAGAATAGGTAATTTTTTTACTCATATTTTGTATGAATGTTATCTTATCTGAATTTATTATCATGCTTTTATCAACCTTCTCCTTTAAAAGCATCATATCTCTAAAATAGTTTACCATCATATCTAATATACTAATAACTTCTTTTTTATATTTATCCATGTTATTTGGTATTTCTAATATATCTATTATATTTTTATCAAGTATCGTTTGTATATATGACTGTATATCTTCCCTCATAATTGCAAATTCGGCAGATTCTGATAGTTCTAGTGCTTTTTCAATACTTCCCCTTGAAAAAGTTGCTAATAATTGAGCCCTTTGCTCATCTACACCATTTTTTATTAAATACTTTTTTAAGTCTAATAAAGATATTGGTAAAAATTTAATTATTTCACATCTAGATTTTATCGTATCTAGTAGCGCTTCCTTATTACTTGTAATTAAAATCATTATAGCATATCCAGGTGGCTCTTCTAATGTTTTTAATAACGCATTTTGAGCTTCTATTGTCATTTTCTCTGCATCGCTTATTATGTATATCTTATAATCCTTATGTGGTTTTATTATTATATCTGTTTGTAACTTTCTTATTTGTGCTATTTTTATACTACTTCCATCAGGATATATGTTTATATAGTCAGGGCTACTATCTACATTTTCACTATTTAATAATATTTTTGACAACTCTGCTGTAAATTTCTTTTTCCCTATACCCTCTATACCTTCAAACATATAAGCATGATTAATTTTATTTTTTCTCATTGAATTTGTTAAATATTTTTTAGCAAACTCTTGCCCTATTATATTTTCAAAATACATATTTACCTCTCCACAGATTTTAGTGTATCTGTAACTAATTTATAAATCTCTTCGTGTATACTACCTATACTTCTTAGATTATTATTTTCTACGCATTTTATTTTATTCCAGTTGTATTTATCTACTATATCTAAAGAATTGTTATAAGATTTTTCTAAATATTTTATATCACTCTCATGGATATCTTTCTTTGATTGTCCAGTAATTTTGTTTTTTCTATTTTCCATTAGCTTTTTACTAAATGTTACTGGAACGTCTAAAAATACAACACAATCCGGTTCTGGTATCTTATACATATTAAATTCGAAGTCAAATAACCAATCTAAGTACTTATCTCTATCTTCTTTGTCCATTTTAGACGCTTGGTGCACCATATTAGACGTTGTATATCTATCAGCAAGTATTATTCCGCCTTCATTATAAAAGTCCTCCCATTGCGTCTTAAATGAAGCATATCTATCAGCGGCAAAAAACGTAGATGCTATATATGGGTCTACATCTGAAGGCTTGTCTCCAAAATCTCCTCTTAAATACATTTTTACTAGTGCTGAAGATTCTGATGAATAATTTGGGTATTCAACTTTTTTCACATTATATCCATCTTTTAAAAGCTTTTCATATAGCTTCTTAGTTTGAGTGGCTTTTCCACTTGCATCTGATCCACTTTCTATGATTATTAACCTTCCGTTCATTTTTATATCCTCCACTTACATCTATTTATTCATTTATAATTTGTATGAACTCTAGATTGGTATCTTTTATACCACTTACATTCATTCCTTTTTCATTACACATCAATATATAATCTATAATTTCTTTTGTAATTATTTCTCCCGGAGATAATAAACTTATTCCTGGTGGATAAGGTATTATATATTCTCCACAAATTTTTCCTACGCTTTCATATATTTTAACACTTTTTTTAGGTTTATAAAATGCTTCTCTTGGACTTAATGATTTTACTGGTATTTCCATAGGATATTCTACATGTTCTATGATTTTTTCTTTATAATACTTCTTACTAATATTATTTAATGCGTTTTCCATCATCTTAAAATCATCTGATTCATTTCCTATAGTACATATTAATAATACTCCATAATAATTAGCTAATTCTACTTGTATATTATACTTTTCCCTTAATATTATCTCTAGTTCATATCCCGTTACTCCTAATCTCTTTGACGAGATAAATAATTTAGTTTTATCGTCATCATTATATACATCTATAAATTCATTGTCCTCTATATTTTCTCTAAATTTATCTATATTTAATAAAAGATCTTCCATTAGTTCTCTTCCTTTTTTTTCATATATGTCTACTGCTAACTCTAAAGACGACATAAGTATATATGAAGGACTTGAAGATTCAATTATTCTTAACATTGTTCCCAGCTTATCTTTGTCTACTCTATTTCCTTGTGTATGTATCATCGATGATTGAGTAAATGAAGGTAATGTTTTATGAGTACTTTGTATTACTATATCAGCACCTTGTTCTAGTGCTGTTTTAGGTAGTTTCTTACTTAATCCTAAGTGAGATCCATGAGCCTCATCTACTATAACTGCCATATTTTTTTCATGAGCGTATTTACATATTTTTTCTACATCATATGTCTTTCCATAATAAGTGGGATATGTAACTAAAATAGCTTTTGCATCTAAATTATTATCTATTACATCTAATACTTCTTGAACTTCTACACCCTCTAATATATTTGTTTCGTCGTTTATCTTAGGTAATATATATACAGGTTCTATATCTCCTAAGATACAAGAATTTATAACAGACTGGTGGCAGTCTCTATTTACAATAATCTTCTCTTTAGGTGAGCATAAACACATTATAGCTCCTTGTATCCCACATGTACTTCCATTAACCAAATAATATGTATGTTCACTTTTAAATGCCTTAGAAGCGCGCTCTTGAGATTTTTTAATTATTCCTTCTGGCGAGTGTAAATTGTCTGTACCCGATATTTCTGTTGTATCCATTTTATATATATTTTGTACTATCTCTGAATATCCTAGTTTGTCGTAAACCTTCCCTAACTTATGACCTGGCATATGAAATGATGTTAAGTCCGTATCTACTATTTCTTTTAACTGATTTATAATTGAAGTTTCCATTTTTATCTCCTTATAGTTATTCATATTGTAATATATCTTATTATAAACATACCCATTTTAAATTCTATAATCTTTTATATGTTATTTTTTAATTATGTAAGTTTATAATAATAGTCCTCTTATTTTATGTATCTCACGTTACATTATTTATTATAATAAGAAGTTCTATATAATTAAAAGCCGTTGATTTTATAATCCTTCATCAACGGCTTTCTTTTAACTTCTAAGAATTATCATTTATTATTTGGTCTAGTGTGAAAAATAAATATACTCCGGCGATGTCTGCTACAAAATATATCATTCTACTTATACGTTGGTATGTTCCACTAAAAATATTTCCTAGTAAATCAACCCAAAAAACTTCTATTCCTTCCCAGTTAAGTGCTCCTACTATGACTAAAATCAATGCAATTTTTTTCAGTCATAACACTCCTTAGATATTAGCTTATCTGGTTAGATTTCCTTATTTTAAAAACTTATTAAAATTAAATAACTAAATTTAATTCTTATGCATATTTTCGCTAATTTTTACAATTTAATTTACCTAGGAATTATAATAAGGCCTTCTAATGAAGGCCTTATTTTTTATAACAAAAAAAGATTACGTGGCTACGTCCTACTCTCCCAGGAGGCTGCCCTCCAAGTACCATTGGCGCTAAAGAGCTTAACTTCTGTGTTCGGAATGGGAACAGGTGTATCCTCTTTGCTATAATAACCACATAATCTATATGAAAATATTATTAATACTTTCAAAACTGCAAAGTAAATCATGTAAACAATTTAAAACATTAATTTTTGGTCAAGTCCTCGATCTATTAGTATCCATAAGCTGAACTCATTACTGAGCTTACACCTTGGACCTATCAACCAGGTAGTCTTCCTGGGATCTTACTCATAAAGATGGGAAATCTTATCTTGAGGGTGGCTTCGCGCTTAGATGCTTTCAGCGCTTATCCAGTCCATACGTAGCTACCCAGCTATGCCACTGGCGTGACAACTGGTGCACCAGAGGTATGTCCATCCCGGTCCTCTCGTACTAAGGACAGCTCCTCTCAAATTTCCTACGCCTGCGACGGATAGGGACCGAACTGTCTCACGACGTTCTGAACCCAGCTCGCGTACCACTTTAATGGGCGAACAGCCCAACCCTTGGGACCTACTTCAGCCCCAGGATGTGA